>CBDTVD010000204.1:0-4155 GCA_965363965.1 uncultured bacterium | reverse complement strand
TGCGCAGGAGATGCATCAACGGATCTTTCATCTCTTCAAGAATTCGCTTGTCGGATAAAATCATTGGTTTTAGCTGCTTGATCGGCCTGAAAGTGGGCGGCAAAGGTAGCAGGCTTGTTTCTGCTCCTCAATTTCAATCCCATAAGAGTGTCCAGCTCCGCAAAACCCCGTCATCACCACCGCTTATCAGCATTTGCGCGCCTGAGAGCCAGCATACCGCATTTTGCGAGTGGCTCCTTTCATTAACCGCTGGAATTGCCTTGGCAAGCAGCCGCAAGTCAGGCAATGTCCAGATTTTTAGGGACTTATCTCTGCTGGCAGTTGCCATCAATCCATCATCTAAAACGGCCACACTGTTTATTGTACCAAGGTGCGCTGCCTGCTCTTTCAGCAGCTTGCCACCAGCTGAATGGACTTTAAGAACTGCATCTTTTCCGCCTGAAATTAAATAGTCTCCAGTTTTTGCAACTGTAAAAACGGTCCCCTGATGGGGTGTGTGATGCGTGGGGTTTTCGCCAAAAAAATCCATTTGGATTACAGCTCCGTCTCCCCAGCCAGTAAAAATCAATTCATCATCAACCGCGATAGCACGCGCATTAATTTTCCGGCTGAGGATATCTTGGGGGGCTGTTTGCCCTGATAAATCAAACTTTCTTATACCGTGATTTCCTGCACCCGCAAACAGAAAATAGGGTGTTAATGCAATGCTATGGCAAGGCATATCAGTCTGGGCGTGAAACAGTATTTCAAGGCTGCCAGCGTCCCGAAGCACAATTTCACCATCCTGGGCCAATGAAGCCACGGATTGACCCGTGGCCGATAGACCGAAAATTGGGCTTTTGCCAATGGAGATTCCCACGGGCGGAATTCTGCCGGCAGGTTTCCATTTACCAATTGCGCCACTTCCCAGCCCAAAGTAAACAGAATCATCCAATGCAGTGAGAGCATAGATTGCACTGCCGCATTTTACAGAATCGTTTTGGATAAGGTTGAGTGCCATAGGGCGAAAGTACCTGAAGATTCCAATCGGCACACGATGTGCATTAACTTTGCGCCGCACTGGCCCAGTGCCTATGCCTTTACAACAAATCATTCAGGCCGACGCTGATACAATTGTCGGGATTTGGGACATCTCAGAGACGGCTGAGGAACTCAAATGGAAGCTGCAGTGGGGGCAGGATGACATCCGCAGGTTCAGGGAACTAAACGATGCGCAGCGCGGCCTGCATTGGCTCAGCAGCCGTGTGCTGCTCCGCACCTTGCTCAACACCTCTCAGTTTATAGACTTGCAGGTGGATGAATATGGAAAGCCTTACCTGAATAATTTCGAGAAATTTATTTCCATCAGCCATTCAGCACGAAAAGTTGCCGTTGGTATTTCGACGCATGATTTAGGTGTTGACATCCAGCAAATGACTGTAAAGGTTGAGGCCCTTGCATCCAAATTTGCCAATGCTGAGGAGCTAACCTGCTGCAAGCCCCCATATGATCTGGAGCAGATGCATGTGATTTGGTGTGCAAAAGAAGCCCTTTATAAACTCTACGGCAAAAAGAAACTCGATTTCAAAGAAAATCTGATTCTGCAGCCATTCGCCTGGAAAGAAGATCGGGGAGAATTGAGGGGTTCAATTCACAAAGGCTCCTATAATCGAGATTTTATTGTTCATTTTTCACGGCTAGGCGATTACATCCTTGCCTACGTGATAGACAACAGCGAGGCTGACACCAAGCCTATATTGTCACAGTCCCGTATTTCAGCATAAGGTCTTTCACCTTTTTGTCGAGTGCCATGCGCACCCTCAGTAAGCCGGTTTCTTCCTCGTCGTTGCCGGCAGCAGCCTCCAGCTCTGCAGCCAATTGCCGGCGCAGTTGTTTAAAATTCTTCAGCACCAGCAAATCCATGCTCTCAGCAATCTCTCGGTGATAATTGCTTTCAGGTGTCAGCGGGGGTGCGCCAATCACCTTTTCCCACCCTTCATACAATTCATATGGCTCGCTCAGCAGGCTGGCCATCAGCAACTGCTCTGCAAGGCCCACTTCTGCCATTATGGTATCGGTGTTGATGCTGCCGCGGGTCCAACTTGCAGCCGCGGCATCATAAATAGCTTCAGTTTTTTCTGATTCCCAATGCCACCGCCATTCGGTCACCCAGTGAAAAATAAATTCTGCAACTTTTGCCTGCTCATTCCAGCTTTCATTTCCATATTTCAGCAGCAAGCCGATTAAGTGTTCCTCCTGCCGCTGCTTCAGATTAACCGGATTCAGTTGGGGCGGTGCCGATTCATTCGCTTCAGGCTTGGGCTGAGTAAGCGTATTTCTTGACTTTCTGAAATCTTCTCCTCGATTCTTTTTAAGCTGGTCATATATAACCTCAGCATTCATGTTCAGGCCCCTTGCAGCCTGCTGCACCATGACATCGAGTGTTATGGGGTCTTTAAGGTAACTCAGCGGCTGAATGATGGCCTTTGCGGCAGCTGCCTTGGTGATGGAATCTTTGTTAAGCTCATCCAGTGAAACATGGATCAAAAAGCCGACAAAGTCCGTAGTGTTTTCCCCCAGATAACCCTGCATTTCTGCATGGCTGAATCGGCGAGCCAAAGAATCCGGGTCTTCATTTGGTTCAACCTTCACTGCAAAAGGCAGCATGCCAGCTTGCAAAGCGAGTTCGATTCCCTTCGCCGCTGCTTTGCGCCCAGCAGAATCACCATCATAAAAAAAGATTGGCTTTGATGCCAGCCTTTTACCCAAAGCCAGCTGTTCAGCAGTCAGGCTGGTGCCTGAACTGGCTGCAGCGTTTTCAATGCCGCATTGGTGCAGGCTCAGCACATCCAAATAACCTTCAACCAGATAGTATTCATCTGCTTTTCTGATGGCATTTTTGGATTGGAAAAGGCCGTAGAGTGTCTGCCCTTTATTGTAGATTGAACTCTCACTGCTATTGATGTATTTGGGGGTTTTAGCATCATTTCTAACAGTTCTTCCGCCAAAACCAATCACAGTGCCACCCATATCAAAAATAGGAAAAATCACCCGCTCCCAGAAAGCGTCCCTCAACTGTCCCTCTTCGCCTTTCAGCAGCCCCAGTTGCGTGAGGTGTGCAATGTTAATTTGCTGCTGGCGTGCCCATTGCAGCAGCCCGTCACGCTGGGTAGGTGCCCAGCCAAGGCCATATTTTTCGATTGTTGAAACAGAGATGCCCCTGCTCTTCAGATAATTTAAGCCCAGGGTTTGGCCCTCCTGACTATCGAGAAGCTGACTGGAAAAAAACTTTTGAACGGACAAAAGAACAGCTCGTAAACTTTCCCTGGTTTCGCCCCCATTTTCCGGGGCTGATGATTGCGTTTCTTCCAGGTCAATGCCATATTTCCTTGCCAGCCATTTAATGGCTTCAGGATAATTCAGCTTCTCGTGCTCCTCTAAAAAAGTAACTGCGTTTCCGCCCTTTCCGCAGCCAAAGCATTTGAAAATCCCCCGAGTGGGAGTAACCGTAAAGCTCGGCGATTTCTCCTGATGAAAGGGGCAGAGGCCTTTATAGCCAGCACCTGCTTTTTTCAGCGTTACAAATTCTTCAACCACCTCCTTGATATCGGCGGCGGCCATCACTTGGTCAATGCTTATTTGGCTTATCACAGGCTGATTGGCTTGCTACGAAATTAATTCGAGAAAATGGTGATGCAGAATTTGTATTTTTGTACTTTGATGGTTTTGTAAACCTCCAGAGGTACCTATGAGTCAACATGTCAATCGAATCATGCTGGTAGATGATGATGAAATCACCAACTTCATCAATGAAGAATTGATTGAACGGATGGGTGTGGCTGACAAACTTGTGGTTTGCAGCGATGGCCAAGAGGCGCTTGACCACATCGCTGAAGTCTGCCTTGCTCAGGGTGAGGAATTTCCAAAAGTCATTTTTCTCGACCTAAACATGCCGAGGGTTGATGGTCTTGAGTTCCTTCGGCAATTTGGCGGTTTTCCCAAAAATCAAGCCCAGAATACCTCTATTGCTTTGCTGACAACTTCATCGCGAAAAGAGGACTTTCTAAACGCACTCAGCCTTAGCCCGAACATAAAGGCATTTATTGAAAAGCCGCTGGACGAAAAGAAAATTTCACTTTTTATTGCTGAGCATGCCCCTGGCTCTGCAAGCTGAGA
>CBDTVD010000203.1:0-4198 GCA_965363965.1 uncultured bacterium | reverse complement strand
GCTCCATCGGTCCCTGTTCTGCTGCTGATTTCCGCCTTGCTGCGGCCGATTCTCTCGGCCCTCATTTCTCTCCCCGCCGCGATTCTCTTCCCGCCGATTGCTTTCGGCAGTACGGTCGTCCCGCCGGCTCGGGGCATTGTCTCGATCTTCCTGCTTGCCTTGATTGTCTCTTTTGCTGCTGCCCTCGGCATTGCGGGCCTCTCGCTGGGGGGCATCATTTTGACTGCTGACTTGCTTTTCTCCGTTTTCAGCATTCGCTGGGGGCGCATCTGCTCGGCTTGCTGCGGGTGCTTCGCCAGATGATTCATTCGTGTTTCTTGATTCCCGTTTCTGGCCCTCCGGCGCTGGCGCTGCATCGCTGGTTTTGTCCTCTATCCTTCGGCGGGGGAAACTGCTAGGCCTGCGGCTGCGGTCATCAGCCATGCCACTGTCCGCTGCGGCGGCCCTGGGGGCATCGCCATCTCTGCGCGGGTCTCTTGCCGGGCCGCTCCGCTCTGGCGGGGCGGGCATATGGGTGGCTGTCGGGGCAGGGGATGCAGTCGCCCCCTGATCTTCAGCCTTTTTGGCCGTAGGGGCGGCAGGCTGAGTGTCGAGCCCGGTGAAATCGCTCACTGCGGCCTTCAATGCCGATTGCTCAGCTTTGCGCCGGCTGATTTCCTGCCGCTGCATCTCCATGATGTGGCCCACCAGCTCAGCTTTTTTATACTTGCGGTGATAGGGGATTTTTAAATCTTTGGCAATGTCCTGCAGTTCATTCAGCAGTTTGCTTTCCAGTTGTTCTGGCTTATACATTTTATGGTTGTCGCGGCCCTGAATGGTTACCTGGGCCTGGGTAATTTTGGTTCTGATGAAAAAAGCCTTTGAATCCGCGCACGGCTGGCCGGATAATTAGGGTTTGGCTGCCAAACGATTTTTTTTTTGCCGCTGGCTATAGAATTGGTTTATGGGTCAGTCCGCTTCCAGCGGATAAGTTGTGGCATTCAGGTTTCAAAAAAGTGGTTGAAACATTATGGGGGGGATGCATCCGCCCAGGAAAGGCTGATGGATGTAACCCTTTGTTTTCTGTCTCTTTTTGCTGGCATCAGCAAAGAAAACGGGAATCAGTTACAGTTTGGCTTGCCGCCATAAATGGCGAAGGGGGACTAAAAATATAAATACCGTGGCGGGGAATGCTTTATTTGGTAGATGTGGCGGAAAAATGCAGCCTTTAAAAAATACCATCAGCATCAAGGCAGGCACACTCAGCTTTTGCGCACCCCTTGCCGATTTGGTTTCCAGTTGCAAGATTACATCAAAAAATTGGAAAAGGGAGCAAGACAGGGTTTAGCCCATCGCTCACTTGCCTGCTGTCAGGCAATCATATTAACTGGCTGTGCCAGCAATTGTTTCAGGGTTTGCAGAAATTGAGCTCCTGTTGCGCCGTCCACCACCCGATGGTCGCAGCTGAGGGTGCATTTCATGCGGTGGCCGATGGCAAGTTCCCCATTTTTAACGACCGGCTTTTGCTCGATTGCCCCGACTGCGAGGATGCAGGCATCAGGCGGATTGATGATGGCGGTGAATTCCTCAATGCCAAACATGCCCAGGTTGCTGATGGTGAAGGTGTTGCCCTCATAATCCCCAGGCTGCAGTTTTTTGGCCTTCGCTTTGTCGGCATAAGCCTTCACCTCAGCTGTGATGGCGTTGAGCGGTTTGAGGTCTGGCTGACGCAGCACTGGCACAACCAGCCCATCCTCGACAGCAATGGCCACGCCGATGTTGACGTGATGATTGTATCTGATTCGGTCGCCAAGCCAGCTGGCATTCACTTTGGGGTGACGCTTCAGGGCAATGGCCGCCGCTTTGATGACCATATCGTTATAACTCACCTTGCTGCCCAAAAACTCGTTTATTGCCGTGCGCGCTTCTACGGCGGCATCCATGTCCGCTTCAATTGTCAGGTAGAAATGCGGCGCGCTGAATTTGCTCTCGGCCAGCCTGCGGGCGATTGTTTTGCGCATCTGGCTCAGCGGCACATCCTCAAAACTTTCCTGCCCAAGTGCCACGGGCCTGCTGGCTTGGGGCTGGGCATTTGCCGGCGCAGCTTCCGCAGGTTTGGCCCCCTCAATGTCCTTGCGCACAATGCGTCCGCCGTCACCGCTTCCCTGAATGTTTTTCAGGTCGAGGTTTTTTTCCTCGGCCATTCGCTTGGCCAGCGGGCTTGCCTTGATGCGCCCGTCGCCCTGGGCCGATTGGGTGATCGGTTCGTCGGCCTCTGCAGGCTGGGGGCCCTCTGCAGGTTTTTGATTGCTGTCAGGCGCCTTGTCCACTGGTGCCTGCTGCGGGTGGGGCTGGCTTGGCGTGGGCCGAGCGCCTTCCACCTCAGCATTCACATTGTTGTGGCTGCCTGCGTCAGCGGCCTGGGCTGCGGCAGCCCCTTCGGCATTGGCCGCCTCGGCTCCGCCTGCGGCACTGATGGCCGCATTAAAATCCTCGCCTGCTTCGCCAATCACAG
Organism: uncultured bacterium; assembly: GCA_965363965.1. Taxonomy (GTDB): domain Bacteria; phylum Bacteroidota; class Bacteroidia; order CAILMK01; family CAILMK01; genus CBDTVD01. Next base: position 1,704 of record CBDTVD010000203.1, on the reverse strand, counting down.
CAATAACCCCATTCACCGGCACTGATGCACCAGGCTGGGCGCCGATGTGCAGCAGTACCCCATCGCTATAGCTTTCCAGTTCCATGGTCGCCTTGTCGGTTTCCACTTCGGCCAAAATGTCGCCGCTTTTCACTTTGTCGCCCTCTTTTTTCAGCCAGCTCACAATCACCCCTTCGGTCATTGTGTCGCTCATTTGGGGCATTTTTATCACCTCAGCCATTGCCTGATTGTTTTTGCTTTTCGATTAAAAAATGTTATATGCCTGCACCTGCTGTGCGGGCAAGGCAAAGTTAGTTGGGGGGCTTGCCTGGCGGGGCATCAGCCTATTTTTCATGCCCTGATGTTTCCCTCCATCAATTGCGCCTCGACAACATGAATGGTGTTGCTGGTTTTCTCGATGATTTTAAAGCAGTAGCCGCCGTACTCCACTTCCTCTCCTTCATCAGGAATTCTGCCGAAGGCAAAAATGATCAGCCCGCCGAGGGTATCATAATTCGGGCTGAGCGGAAGCTCGAGCGGAAGCACGCGGTTGGCATCCTCCACCTCAAGTGATGCCTCTATGCGCCACCGGCCCTCACCGAGGTCCTCAGTGGGCGGCTGCTCTTCATCGTGCTCATCCTGAATTTCGCCTACAATTTCTTCCAGAATATCTTCCATGGTAACCAGCCCGCTGGTGATTCCATATTCATCCAGCACCACCGCCATCTGGATGTGCTCCCGCTGAAAATCGTGCAGCAGGTCGGCCAGTTTTTTCGATTCAGGGATAAAGTAGGCGGGCCGAAGCAATTCATTCAGGGGCCTGGTGTCCTCCTGCAGGGCCCACTTCAGCAAGTCCTTGATGTGGAGGATTCCTTCAACCTGATCGAGTGATTCAGTATAGGCAGGTATCCGGCTGTAATTTTCCTCCATCGCCAGCTGTATGGCTTCTTCCCTGGGTGCATCCAGCCTGATGGCGCTGATGCGGTTGCGGGGCACCATTATCTGGCGAGTATATCGTTCATCAAAGCGGAATACGTTTTCAATAAGCTCATGCTCTGTCCTCCTGATTTGGCCGCTTTCCAGGCTCTGGCCAATCAGCAGCCTGATTTCTTCCTCGCTGTGGCTTTCCTCGCCGTGGCTGGCTTTTATGCCCACCATGCGCAGCACCGCATTGGCAAAGCCATTCAGCAGCCAGATAAATGGCCTGAAGATTACATAAAATATCCGCATGGGCAGGGCAACAAACATGGTGGTGCGCTGCGGGTGGCGGATGGCGATGCTTTTGGGGGCGAGCTCGCCAAACACGATGTGCATCACCGTAATCAGCGCAAAGGATATCCCGATGGCGATGCTATGGGCAGTGGCATCGGCGATGACCATTCCCATGCGGTGCATGGCCCCGATGACCAGTTTGCTCACCACGCTTTCACCAATCCAGCCCAGCCAAAGGCTGGCCAGGGTGATGCCCAGCTGGGTAGCGCTCAGGTAAGCGTCAAGCCGCTTCAGCATGGCCTGCGCCATGCTGGCGATTGGGTTGCCCCCAGCTGCCCTGATTTCAACCTGGCTGCTGCGCACTTTTACAATCGCGAACTCGGCGGCCACAAAAAATCCATTCAGCAGCACCAGAAAAAGGGTGAGCAGGATATCAAAAATCATCGCTTGCCGGGGTAAAGTGGGTTGCTGCTGCGTGCCTCGGCGGGGGCCGGTTGCAGATAAAATCGCGAC
>CBDTVD010000202.1:0-4212 GCA_965363965.1 uncultured bacterium | reverse complement strand
CCATCTGCCTGTCGAACTCCATATGGCGCCCACCGTCCGAGAGCCTGACGGCCTCGCAATGAGTTCGCGCAACAGCAGGCTCTCACCTCAGTGGCGCGCCAAAGCGCCTGCACTCCATCGGGCCCTCTGCCATGCCGCAGAAGAGCTGCAGAAGGGGGCCAGCCCTGCCGACATACAAAAAAATGCCCTGCAAAAACTGCGCGATTGGAACTTTCAGCCCGAATATTTTGATATCTGCAATGCCGCCACACTCATGCCCGTTTCAGGGGCTCAGCTTCCTGATCGCATTGCATTGCTGGTGGTCGCCTGGGCAGGCGATGTGCGCCTGATTGACAACCTTATCGTGCCAATTGCTCACCATCGCCATGCTGATTGAAGTCTTAAAAAGCAAAATCCACCGCGCTACTCTCACCCAGGCCGACCTCAATTACGTCGGCAGCATTGCCATTGATGCCGACATCATTGATGCCGCCAACATGATCCAGGGCGAAAAAGTCCAGGTACTAAATGTCAACAATGGCGAGCGGCTGGATACTTATGTCATTGCAGGCCCCCGCGGCACACGCACCATCAGCCTCAACGGCCCTGCCGCACGGCGGGCTCAGGTGGGTGATGTGGTCATCGTGGTCAGTTATGCTTTGATGGACTTCGAGGAAGCCAAAAATTTCAAGCCTACACTCGTTTTTCCGGGCCCTGACAACAGCATTTAAAATCTGCTGCATCTTCGCACCATGAAATTGGGAAAGGTGCTGCGTTATGCAGTCGTCCTTGGCATTGGTGTCGCTCTTTTTGCGCTCGCTTTTCGCGGCCTCGATTGGCAGAGCCTCTGGCAGAGCCTGCGCACGGTAAAAGCGGCATGGCTGATTCCTGCTGTTGTGGTCATGCTGCTCAGCCACCTGGTGCGCGCCCTCCGCTGGAACTTGCTCATTCACCCCCTCGGCGCAAACCCCACCGCCTTCAACAGCATGACGGCTGTGATGACAGGTTACCTGGCCAACACCGCCGTCCCACGCCTCGGTGAAGTTACCCGATGCGTCCTCCTCAGCCGTACTGATAAAATTCCGGTGCAGAGCCTCTTCGGCACCGTCATAAGCGAGCGGGTGATTGACCTCATCACGCTGTTGGTCCTCCTGGCCATCAACATTGTCCTCGAGTCAAAGCTGCTTCTGAAAGTGTGGAAAGATCAGGTGCTGGCCAAATTTTCCTCATCATCCGGCGGCGGCATGGGAAATTCGATTATCCTGATTGGGATCATAGCCGCCATCGTCAGCCTTATCCTCGGCCTCATCATCTGGCGGCGAATTCGAGATACGGATTTTGGCCAGAAAATTTCCGGCACCATCCGCGGTTTCCGCGATGGCATACTGTCAGTTGCCCGAATGCGGCAGCGCAGCCTCTTTCTGGCCTATACCGCTCTGCTTTGGATTCTTTATGGATTAGTGCTTTACCTGCTTTTTAAATCATTCGCCCCAACTGCAGGGCTGGGGATGGTTGCTGCTTTGAGTGTGCTGGTCATCGGCAGTTTCGGCATGGTAATGCCCGTGCCTGGCGGCATCGGCGCCTACCATTTCGCTGCTTCCATTGCCCTGATGCTCTATGGCATTGGCCGAGAGGATAGCCTCGGCTTTGCCTTTATGGCCCATGGAATGCAAACGCTGGTCATCATTGTGTTTGGTGCTTTATTCTATTTCCTGATGACACTCCGAACCCCGAAAGTTGAAGTCGCCAAATCCTGACACCAAAATTCTTTCCCTGCCCCAGGCTATTGCCTCGGTCGAGGGTTGGAGGGCAATGGGTGAAACCATTGTGTTTACCAATGGCTGTTTCGATATCCTTCATGCTGGCCACATCGATTATCTTTATAAGGCGAGCCTATTGGGAACTCGCTTGATTCTCGGCCTCAACTCTGATGCCTCTGTAAGTGCATTGAAAGGGCCTTCAAGGCCCGTCAACGCCGAGGCCGACCGCGCCCTGATTCTCGCATCCCTCTCTTTCATTGATGGGGTAACCATCTTCGCCGAGGATACCCCCGCCGAACTTATCGCCGCCCTGCAGCCCGATTTCCTGGTGAAGGGTGCCGATTATCGCCCCCAGGGCCTGCCAGGGGCTGCCACTGTTTGGAGCCGCGGCGGCTCAGTCGTTCTGCTCCCCATCCTCTCGGGCCGCAGCACGTCGGGTACAATCCTGAAGCTCAGGTTAAGGTAGGGGCTCCCAACAGAAAAATCCCCCTCCCAGCATCGCGCTGAAAGGGGGATTCATAAAGTATTTTTAGATGATAAAACTGGCGGGCTTAGCCTTGCCAGATGCTGCCGTATCCGCGCTCTGGGCTAAAATAAGTGACAGAGCTTTGGGGCACCACTTTTGTTAAAGCGGTGAGTTGCAAGTTGGAGGGGAGAAAGAGCAATATTTTGTCTTTTTTTTGCGGCGCAACAAAAAATGTGTATGTCTATATGACTATGAAAATATTATTAGTTATCTTTATCTCTTCTCTTTTTGCAGGCTCGGCATTTGCGCAGGACCTTGATTCACTGTCTTTTATCAAGTCTAAAAAGATGTCGGATGCTGACTTGGCTAAGAAGAAAGAGGGCTCTTTTTTTACCGGTATTCCCGATCTGTCATCCGACCCTGTGACAGGATTAGGTTTTGGACTGCGCACCAATGTCTATTGGAACGGTGAGCGGAGCAACCCACTATTTGCCTATACACCTTATCTGCTGAAATTAAAGGCCAATGCTGCTTATTACACATCGAATGCGCGGGAACTTGTGCTTTCGCTTGATGCACCCTATGTCAATGGCACGCGGTGGCGACTGAAAGCCGACTTTAAAGCACAGCAAAATCCCGCAAACCTTTACTTCGGCCTGACCCAAAAGACACTCGGGCCGTTGCGCCTGCCATCAAGGCCCCATGCAAGCTTTGCCACCTATCAAGAATTCGACCGCGCCCGAAAAACGCTCCGCAATGGCGAAGTTGGCGAAGCCATGCTGGTGAGCGATGCATTGTCTAACCGATTCAGAGAGACCGAGTTTATGTTGAACCTGAAAGCTGACTACGCAATCGGCAAAGGCAAATGGCGAACAATGGGAGGATATGAAATTCAAAACCTGAAATATTCGACATTTGAAGGGCTGGAAACCGAGGCAATCAATCCTGTTGATGGAACTGAAACCGAGGCGCCCAATGGCCAATCGTTGCTGAGAAGAGACTTTGAGGAAGGGGCGATCAGTGGTTTGCAGGGCGGTTGGATATCAATTGTGCAAACCGCCTTGATTTATGATACCCGAGATTTTGAGCCAGACCCAACCCGTGGACTGTATTTCGAACTGGCCAATGAATATTCTGGCAACCCCATCGGCTCTCAATTCACATTTGATAAATTGCTGCTGCAGGGCAGGCTTTATCAAAAATTGCCCTTCGGCCCGCGGACAGTATTTGCAGCCCGAGCGGCAGCGGGAAACATTTTTGGGGAGAACGCCCCCTTTTTCGAGTTTCAGGATCAATGGTCGCCTGATGGCAGCATCAACTCAGTGGGTGGCAAACAAACTCTGCGGGGTTATCGGGCAAACAGATTCTTGGCCCGCTCTGTGGCATTTGCCAATTTTGAACTGCGATATCGCCTGTTTGATTCTCAGATAAAAAATCAACGATTTGCTTTCACAGTTGCCCCCTTTTTTGATGCAGGTACTGTGCGAGACGATTGGAGGGACTTGGACTTCTCTGATTGGCGCCATTCTTATGGCGGCGGGCTGCGAGTGGCCTGGAATCTATCGGCTATCCTGTTTTTTGATTACGGAATTTCCAGGGAAGATCACCTTTTCTATTTCGGAATTGGGCAAGTGTTTTAGGCACCAAGGCCCTTTTGTATAAGCCATCAGGTCATCATAGTTCACCACGCCATCTGGTCATGCTGCAAAGATTGCTGGTGCTTGACAAACTGAAATTTCCCTAAATCGCTAATTCCCTATAAGAAAAATCCCCCTCCCAGCATCGCGCTGAAAGGGGGATTCATAAAGTATTTTTAGATGATTAAACTGGCGGGCTTAGCCTTGCCAGATGCTGCCGTATCCGCGCTCTGGGCCATCGCTGTCATAAGGGTCGCGGTCGTCATCGCGCTCAGTGCTCATGCTGTCGTTTCTCCAGTTGCGGCCTTCACTTCCGTGGCGCTCGCTGCGCTGATTTTCATTGTCCCTGTTTCTTCCGCCGCCTCTGCTC
>CBDTVD010000201.1:0-4224 GCA_965363965.1 uncultured bacterium | reverse complement strand
AAATGTACAGCTGAGTATTTCCTGTTACTCCGGATAGTCCCTCTTTTTTCAGTTTTTCACTCAGCCCGCTGAAAGCTTCCCATGCGCTTATTGCAGGCAATTGGTCTGCCGTATCTCGGCCTATCGATAGCCGGCCTGCATTTTTTGCTGCTCCCTGTTTCACCATCAGGGCATGATGGTATAAACTTTCCAGCGTGCGCAGAGCGGTGGTGCCGACTGCCACTATCGGCCCCGTATGGGCGGCCAGTTGCTCGATTGCATTCAGGCTGACGGAAACTTCTTCAGCGTGCATGGCATGTTCCCTATAATCATCTGCCTCTATTGGGGCAAAAGTGCCCGCACTGACGTGCAGGGTTGTGCTGACAACGGTGCTGCCCCGTTCCTCAAGGGCCTTTATATCATTTTGGGTAAAGTGGAGGCCTGCAGTTGGCGCTGCAACTGCACCCGCAGTGCTGGCATATTCAGTTTGATAATCTTTCAGGTCATCCTCGCTGGCTGTGCGGTTGAGGTAAGGCGGAAGCGGAACTGTTCCAAATGCGTGGAGTATCTGGGCCCATGATAGCTGCGGCGGGTTCCATTCAAACAATACTTTGGCAATTTTCCCTTCTCGCCCCAAAAGGGTTGCCGTCAGTTCGATTCCCTGTGATCGGTTCACCAGTCCCTCCCCTATTTTCCACTTTTTAAGATTGCCTACCATGCAATCGTATGCCAGGCCATCTTCCATCATCATGGCCTGTGAAATTGAGATTCCCTCCGCAGGCGTCAGGCAAAAAACCTCGATGCTGGCTCCCGTCGCCTTTGTAAAATTCAGGCGGGCAGGAACAACGCGGGTGTCATTCAGCACCAGCAATGCATCCTGTGGAATCAGGTTCAGCAGGTCATTGAAAGTGTGGTGAGATATGGCACCATCCTTCCAGCATAGCAGCTTTGCTTCCCCCTTGTTTTTCAATGGTGAAAGCGCAATTCTGTTTTCGGGCAGCTGATAATTTGGTGCGGGCCTTTTCTCCACCGCACAAAGGTCAGGTCAAGGGGCTCAACTTTAAGCTTTGGCCCCTCACGGTGAGCCGGTGCCCTTCTTCCCTCAGATATTTGTGCTGCAGCGGCCCGTGCATGGGGAATTTGTCATTCATGCTGCCATCATCCTTCACCAGTCGCCACCAGGGCACAGTGCAATCCTGCCGTTCATGCGCTGCCTCGGCCATCACAATCGCAAAAATCCCCGTAGTCAGCGGGCAGGTGTAGTCCGCCCCATTTTCAATAGCGAGCCTCTTACGAAGCTCCGACATGGTGAGGGTTTCCCCATAAGGAATTGTCTTAACGATTGCCTCAATCAGCCGAGGGGTGGCAATCAGCATCCGGTTGCCCCCGAAGCGTTTGTTCCAGGTTTCGGGGCCTGTCTTGATTTCGGGTGTGCTCGGGTACTCGAGCTTTTGTTGCAAAGTGCGTTTTGCCATATATTCAAGGAGAATAGTAAATTAGATTTTGTGTGCATCAAAAACCATGGGCGGCTGACCGCAATATTAAAGCAGAGGGAAAAGAGAAAACCCACTCCCTCCCCCTCAGGCACCCTGGCAAATAATTTACGTAGAACGGTGAACTTGGCCATTTGTTGCACCACCAGCCATCAATTCCCCTGCCTCGGCTGAAGAATGCCGTTTGGCCCATATGGCTACCTTTGCCATCCATTTTTTCTGCTGGCAGCCAGCCCGCCCCCTTGGGCATTTGCCGCAGGATTAGTGCAGCACTCAGATTTTATCATTAAGCAGCCATGTTTGCCTATTTAGAAGGCCGCCTTGAATCACTGACCCCCACATTTGCCATTGTTGATGCCGGCGGAGTTGGATACCACCTGAATATCAGCCTGACGACTTTTGAGCAATTACAGGGCAAGCCCAGGGCCCGCCTGTGGGCCCACCTGATTGTGAAGGAGGATGAGCAAACACTCTATGGCTTTGCCGGCGATGAAGAACGGACTGTATTTCGACACTTGATAACGGTAGCAGGCGTGGGCCCCAACACAGCCCGCATGCTGCTGAGCAGTATGGGGCCGCAGGAATTGCGGCGGGCAATAATCAGCGGCAATACCGCGTTATTGCGGGGTGCAAAAGGCATCGGGCTGAAAACCGCCGAAAGAATCGTGATTGAACTAAAGGACAAAATGGCCAAAGAGGGCGGGATATCTGCCGTTGACCATAGCCCCCGCGCACCACACTCCGATGAGGCGATCTCTGCTCTGGTCACCCTCGGCTTTCCGCGCATGGGTGCTGAAAAGGCGGTTGGCGCGGCCCTTGCAAAAGCACCCAATGGCTCAGCGCTTGAGGACATCATAAAGCTGGCACTAAAATCTCTTTGACTCATTCCAAACGTATATACACAAGTTATCCCCATAGATTATATAGACAGTAACCCTTACTCTTTTTTCGAAATGGCCAGGACCTTCCCCCGATAGCCCGCAGCCATTGATCCATTTATTCTGACCCCTTTTGTTTATGGCCGCTGATTATTTTCATTCCCCAGGCCACGCCATTAAATCTCTGCTGAAAACAGCCGCATTGTGAGGATATTGTCGCCAGGAACCGCTGCAAAAGCTGCCATCAAAATTGGCTTGGGCTCTGCCGTGGCTGGTGCCCTGGCATTTGCCGGTTCTTTTCTGGGCCCTGATGAGCAGGCAGTTCCGGCCGACATTTCGGCTGAAAGCAGCTGGGTGCAGCAACTGGCTGCCGACACCCCACCGCCAGATACCGACCTGCCCTATGATATCAGCCAGGGCGATGACCCTTATAAAAACAGCAAAAAGGGCCTCGACTTCAAGCGGCCGAGGGGCATTACAAAGGAAACGGAAATAGACCCCTCGCTTGATTTTTACAATACCCGCACAAAGGTGGGGGGCCAGGAAATTGGTGAAGGTGAAAAAATTCCATTCGATGACTATGTAAGAAACCGAAACAGAACAGACCAGCAGAACTATTTCAAGCAAAAATCTCAGAGCACAAGCGGCGGCAGCAATTCCATAATTCCAGGGATAAACCTCGGCACCGATTTTCTCGATGACGCTTTCAATGGCCTTGTGGATATCAAGCCGCAGGTATCGGCTGAATTGATATTCAGCATTGACGTAAACCGCGTGGCAAACCCCACTTGGACAATCAGGGAGCAGCGAAGCACAACCCCAAAATTCGACCAGAAAATTCAGGCGAGTGTGCTGGGAACAATCGGCGACCGCATCAAACTCGGTATAAGCTATGACACCGAGGCAAGTTTTGATTTTGAGAACCAGCGGAAACTGGAGTGGACGGGGAAGGACGATGACATTGTGAAGCGAATAGAATTGGGAGATGTCAGTTTCCCTGTTTCCGGAACATTGATTACCGGTGCCCAAAGCCTTTTCGGTGTCAAAACCCAGCTGCAATTCGGGAAATTGTTTGCCACCGGCGTATTCAGTTCTCAGCGCGGCGAAAAACGTCAGATAACGGTCGAAGGCGGCGCACAGCGTCAGGAATTTGACATCAAGGCAGAGAACTATGACCTCAACCGCCATTATTTCATCAGCCAGTATTTTTATGAGAATTATGACCGCTTCAACCGCAACTTTCCCACATTAAACAATGTGCAGATTACCCGGATGGAGCTTTGGATTACCAACACCACAAACTCGGTAACCAACACAAAAAACATCGCCGCATTCATGGATCTGGGCGAGCCCAAGCCATTCAACACCACATTTATCACCCCGCAGCCAGGCGCAGTTTATACAGACAACGCCAGCAACAGCCTGTATGCCACGCTGGATGGCAACCCCGCCTTCAGGCAAAACAGCACAATCGCTGGAGCATTGGCTGCCCTGAGCCCTGCACTTGAGGGAACCAGGGATTACAGAATCATCAACAATGCCAGGCTGCTGAATGCCAATGAATATTCCTTTCACCCCCGTTTGGGCTACGTTTCCCTCAATCAGCAGCTGCAGCCAGGCCAAGTGCTGGCAGCAGCAATTGAATACACGGTAAATGGAGTCCGTTATCAGGTGGGTGATTTTGCCCGCGATGAGCCCAGCCAGGCCACCGAGCCCAATGTCCTTTTTGTAAAGCTGCTGAAGAACACCGAGCTGCGTACCGATATCCCGCTGTGGAACCTGATGATGAAAAACATCTACAGCATAGGGGCATATGGCATGTCGCCTACCGATTTTCGGCTGCAGATCATCTTCGCCGACAAACTCACAGGCGG
>CBDTVD010000200.1:0-4247 GCA_965363965.1 uncultured bacterium | reverse complement strand
CGAAGCACTCGGCGACTTGGAGCGCAGGGGTTATACCCATAATTTTAACCTGGCCAATGACTGCCTTGAGTGTGCCGAAATTCAGCTGAAACTGTATCCCGCCCATTTTCAGATAACTGAAGTGCACAGGTTTGAAGGCGAAAGCGACCCTGCCGATATGTCGGTTGCCTATGCAATTGAAGGTGAAGGAATCAAAGGTGTTCTGGTGGCCCCATATGGTGTTTATGGCGACACTGCCGATGGCGAGCTGGCCAAAAAACTGCAGATGGCCAGCTGACGCAAACTTTTTACATCATGCCCAGTTCCAATCGGGCTGCATCGCTCAGCATGGTCATGTCCCAGGCAGGCTCGAAAGTGATTTCGACCTCCGCTTCATCCACTTCATCCAGCCGTTCAACTGCTTCTTTCACATCGTTGGGAAGCATTTGGGCTGCGAAACAGCCAGGGGTGGTAAGTGTCATTAAAACGTGAACTTTTTTATCCTCCAAAATGCTGACCTTATATATCAATCCCATCTCATAGATGTTGACTGGTATTTCAGGGTCATAAACTGTGCTGATTGCCTCTATCACTTTGTCGTGCAGAGTGGGTTGGGCTTCTGGCTGCTGATCGGTTGTCATTTTGCACTAAACGCGAGCGCGTAAAATTTCATTTGTTTTATCATCGCGGCAAGGCCATTGCTGCGGGTGGGGGAAAGGTGGCTCTGCAGCCCCGTCCCATCCAGAAAATTGAGCTGGGCCTTTATAATATCCTCGGGGGCCTGCCCGCTGAGGATGCGCACCAGCAGTGCCGCCAGGCCCTTTACAATCAGTGAATCGCTGTCGGCCTGATACCATATCCGGCCGTCGTGCTGCTCTGCAGTCAGCCATACACTGCTTTGGCAGCCCTTCACTTTGTTTTCATCATGGTGCCCGCCTTCACCCATAGGCTCAAGGTTCCGCGCAAGGCTTATCAGATGCTCATATTTATCGGCCCATTCTTCTAAAAAACCGAACTCCTGGCTGATTTCGTTTTCAATTTCTGCGATTGGAGGTGGAATCGTGTTCATTTCAGCTTCTTGATTGTGGCCTGCAGAATTTCAGCAAATGCCTCGATTTCTTCTGTGGTATTGTAAAATGCCAATGATGCCCTGCAGGTGGAGGATACCCCGAACTGTTCCATCAGCGGCTGTGCACAATGGTTGCCGGTGCGAACTGCCACCCCTTGCAGGTCGAGGAATGCACCCAAATCGAGGCTGTGGACACCATCAACCATAAAACTTTGGATGCTTGTTTTTTCTGCGGCCGTTCCTACGAGTCTCACGCCTGGAATAGATGCCAGCACCTCAGTTAATTTATGCCTGAGCACTGCTTCCCAATCCATTATAGCCTGCTGACCAATTTGCTGAAGATATTTGACGGCAGAATGCAGGCCTATGACCCCGGCAATATGCGGGGTACCCGCCTCAAACCGATGAGGAGGTGCTTTATAAGTGGTGCCCGTGGTGGTTACTATGTCCACCATTTCGCCCCCGCCCATCAGGGGGGGCATTTCCTCCAGCCGTTCTGCTTTGGCATACAAAATTCCTATGCCTGTGGGTCCATACATCTTATGCCCGCTGAAGGCGTAAAAATCTGGGTTCAGCTCTGCCATGTTCAGCTGGCTGTGGGGGGCAGCCTGGCAGCCATCAACCACCGACACAATTCCTTTTGTCTCGGCCCAGCGCACGATTCTTTCAATAGGGTTGACTGTTCCCAGGGCATTGCTGATGTGGCAAACAGCAATCAATCGCGTGCGTGCAGTGGCCATGGATTCCATTGCATCCATGTCAAGTTCCCCTTGCTGATTGCAGGGAATGTATTTAACCTTTAGGCCCTTTCTGTTTGCGAGCATTTGCCAGGGAACCAGGTTGCTGTGGTGCTCCATGATGCTGACAAGTATTTCATCACCCTCCTGAAGGTTGGCTTCTCCCCAGCTTAATGCGGCAAGGTTGAGCGCCTCGGTAGCCCCGCGCGTGAAAACTACCTGATTTGGAGAAGGGCTGCCGATAAACCCAGCTATAGCCTCCCGCGCCTCTTCATAAGCAATCGTGCTGCGCTCACTCAGGTAATGGGCTGCCCTGTGCACATTGGCATTGTCCTGCTCATAATAGTCAACAATGCGCCTGATTACTTCCGCTGGCTTTTGGCTGGTGGCAGCATTGTCGAAGTAAATGAGCCGCTTTCCCCTTGCCTGGCGGTGAAGTATGGGGAAATCAGCCCTGATTTTTTCTATGTCGAGCATTGTTGCGGCAGCCATGCCCATCTCTAACGCTCGGCAGGTGCAAGCCCGTTCAGTTTGGCCTGCAATTTTTCGCCAATGTAATGGCTGATGAACTGCAGGGGGATGCTGGCGACCACTTCATGGGCAAAAGCCTGTGTCAGCATCCGCTGTGCGTTTTGTGCGCTGATGCCTCGGCTCCTCAGGTAAAATGCTGCTTCTTCGTCCAGCTGCCCTATTGTGGCGCCATGGCTGCACTTGACATCATCAGCAAAAATTTCGAGCTGTGGTTTGGTGTTAACCGTCGCCCGTTTGCTCAGCAGCAGATTTCGATTGCTCTGGTAAGCGTTGGTTTTCTGCGCATCTTGCCTCACAATTATTTTACCATTGAATATCCCAGTGCTCTCCCCAGAAAGAATTCCTTTATAAAGCTCGTTGCTGGTGCAATTGGGCACGGCATGGTCAACCAGCGTTTGATTATCAATGTGGGCTTCCCCATCACCGATATACAAACCAAAGAGGTCGGCGTGGGCACGTTCTCCGTTTATCCTGAATTGCAAATCGTTACGGCTGAGTCCGCTGCCGGCGTTGATGGTATGTACCGATGCAAACGCACCTTGCGCCAGCGAAATGGAGATTTGAGAAATGGTTTGGGCAGCGGCTGATTCATCACCCAAAAAGTAAATTTCGACTTTTGCATCTTGCCCTGCCCACACTTCATTCACCAGGTTCAGGGAACTCTGCCCCTCCCCTTCGCTATGGCAGCGAATGATGATTTGCACGTGCGCACCGTCACCAACCTCAATCAGGTTCCGGCAAAATGCCGCACCTTCTTCACCATCAACCCCGCTGATGTAAGCAAATTGAATCGGGTACTCGAGCGTGCAGCCAGGCGGAATGCTGATAAATGCGCCTTCTGCTGCAAGAGCAGTGTTTAATAAATATGGGGCAGATTGGTCTATGTCACTCAGCTTACCAATTCTGGTTCCTTCATCGTTCCATTGTTCAGCAATGGGAGTTACAAACCGTGGCATCTGCGGGCTTCTTTGCGCAGCCTGCTCCCTGTGGAGTGGGTTGCCGTGGCTGAAGGCGTAGGGGTCTTCTGCAATAACCGATAATCCATCACAGCTCTGCCCATTGAGATATACAAGCAATGTGCTGCGGAGCCCATGGATCAGCTGCAGGTCAATATCCTTATAGTGCTCTGCATCTTTTTTCAGTGCGCAATAAGCGCTCAGGTGATGGTGCCAGCGCTTTTCCAGGTTGGTATATTTCCAGTCCTCTGTTCCCGCGTGCGGCCATCCCAGGGCGGCAAATTTTTCCCATGCCTGGGTGCGTATTGCACTTTGCACACTTTCATCGGCCTCCATTTTCATGGCAAGCCGGTTGCGCAATTCGGCCAAATTCACCTCAGCCATTGGCAGCCATTTTTAGGTTACCATTGCCCTGGCTGTCATCTTTTAGCCAATCATACCCGCGCTCCTCCAGTTCAAGTGCCAGTTCCCTGCCGCCGCTGCGTACAATTCGCCCCTCTGAGAGCACGTGTACATAATCGGGGACGATGTAATCCAGCAGCCGCTGATAGTGCGTAATCACCAGAAAAGCGTTGTCTGGGCGGCGAAGTTTGTTTACGCCGTTTGCCACAATCCTCAGGGCATCAATGTCAAGCCCTGAGTCAGTTTCATCCAAAATTCCGAGCGTAGGCTCAAGCATGGCCATCTGGAAAATTTCGTTGCGCTTTTTCTCTCCGCCGCTAAAGCCTTCGTTTAAAGATCGCGAGAGCAGGCTTTGGTCTATATCCACAATGCTCATGCGTTCTCGCATCAGTTTCAGAAAATTGACCGAGTCAATTTCGCCGATTCCTTTGTGTACTCTGATTTCATTGAGTGCTGCCCGCAAAAAGTTGGTAGTGCTTACCCCAGGGATTTCAATGGGGTATTGAAAAGCCAGAAAAATCCCTTCCCGTGCCCGATCTTCAGGGGCCCAATCGCTGATGTCCTTTCCCTGAT
>CBDTVD010000199.1:0-4257 GCA_965363965.1 uncultured bacterium | reverse complement strand
CGAGAAGCCATCAAAATACCCCTGATTGCGGCGGGGGGGGTCGGCACGGGCAGGGCCATGCTGGGCGCCCTGGCACTTGGTGCTGATGGCGTACAAGTTGGCACCCGCTTCGCTTTGACTCAGGAATCATCTGGGCACCTTGCTTTCAAGCAGGCAGCAATCGGGAGTGCCGAGGGCGATACCCAGGTTCGGCTCAAACAGCTCACCCCCGTTCGCTTGCTCACTAACCCATTCAGCCAGCAGGTTGAGGCGGCGGAACTCAGAGGCTCAACCCCTGCCCAGCTTCTTGAGCTATTGGGACGAGCCAGGGCCAAACTCGGCATGGCCGAGGGCGACCTCCAGAACGGCGAACTCGAAATTGGCCAAGTCGCCGCCTACATCAACGACCTTCCCCCTGCCGCAGAAGTCGTCCGCACCATGATGGCTGAGTATCGGGCGGGCTTGGAGGAGATTTGGGGCGGCTGAACCTGCCCGAAATTGTATCCCAAACAGCGCATTGACCAATCCTTTTATAACCCGAGCCAATCGGCAGCCGCTGGATTGACAGCAGGCAGGGCAAGGGCAGCGAGGGCGATGCCGCCCAGCATTCCGGCCACGTGCCCCTCAGTACTGATGTTGTCCTCACGGTAATACACGGCCCAAAGCAGGTATGCCAGGTAGACCAGGGCATAACCTACTGACAGGGCGCGAGCCAGCGGATGAGGCTCAATGGCCGTTTGCATGGGCTGCAGAATCAGGAAAGCAATCAGATAAGCCAGGGCGAGGCCGCTGCATCCGAGGCTGTAATAGGTGGGCACTTTGCGATACTTGCGCCACAGCAGCCCGCTGATCATCAGCGCAAGCCCGAGTGTGAAACTGCCAAAAACCATCGAGCCCACAATCAGTTCCAGTTGCGCACCCACCATCAGCAGGGCAAGGGCATTGAACGCCAGATGGATAAAATCGCCATGGATCAAGTGCTGGCTGAGCAGTGTGTGCCAGGCCCGCTGCCTGCTGAGTGTGTGGGGATGCAGGCTGAGCGCAGCATAAAGGTGATCACGCACAAAAAAGGCATAAAGGCTGATGACCACACACGCCAAAGCCATCAATACGCTAATCGGCGCACCGATGTGCTCAAAAACGGCTGACAGACTTGCGGCTTCAATCCTCATTGGCAAGTGCAAGGATAAGCCCTGCAGGGCCAAACTATTGAGAAATGCAGGCCAAATTCAGTCAGCCGGTGCTTCAGCCAGCCAGTGGGGGTTGGCCAGGTACCACCTGAATGTTTCGGCCAGGCCGTCATCAAAGGGTATGCTGGGCCGCCAGCCGAAGCGCTTTTCTATTTTTCCCGCATCCACAGCATACCTGAAATCGTGGCCCGCACGGTCAGCCACAAAAGCGATCAGTTTCGCTGAAGTTCCGGTGGGCCTGCCGAGCAATTGGTCGCCTATGTCGCATAGCTGGCGCACCAGGCTGAGGTTGCTGCGCTGATTGTTTCCGCCGATGTTCCAGCGCTCCATGGCAGGGGATTGGTTCAGCAGCAGAATGATTGCCTCTGCATGGTCCTGCACATGCAGCCAATCGCGGACATTCTCGCCTTTTCCATAAACCGGTATCGGTTGCCCTTGTATGATCCGGCTGATGGTGAGCGGAATGAGTTTCTCGGCCGTTTGCCGGGGGCCATAGTTGTTGCTGCAGTTGCTGATGACCACAGGCAGCCCATAGGTGTGCCCCCAGGCCGAAACCAGATGATCGGCAGATGCTTTGCTGGCTGAATAGGGCGAGCGAGGGTCGTAGCTCGATTCTTCCGTAAACTCGCCTTCGGGGCCCAGGGCACCGAAAACTTCGTCGGTTGAAATGTGGTAAAAAACCCGGCCTCGCAGGTCGTCTTTCCATGCTTTTCGGGCGGCTTCCAGCAGGGTAAATGTGCCGACGATGTTGGTGTGCAAAAAGGGCGATGCCGCCGCAATCGAGCGGTCAACGTGGCTTTCTGCAGCCAGGTTGAGCACGTGGGTGAACCGATGCTCGGCAAACAGGCTTTCTACCAGCGGCGCATCTGCAATGTCGCCATGCACAAATGTGATGCTGGGCAGTGCATGCACCTCCTCCAATCCGTCGAGCCGCCCGGCATAAGTGAGTTTATCGAGGTTGACTATTGGGATTTCGGGGAATCGCTCGGCCAGCAGTTTCAGCAGGTTGCTGCCGATGAATCCGGCCCCGCCGGTCAATAAAATCGATTGCATGGGGGTGAGGAGATAGCGCACCAGGGGAAATACAGTCGCCCCAGCGGTTTACAGAAAATCGTTGAAAGTATCTCCGCGCAAACCGAGGCGCAGCGTCTCCAGCGGAATAGCTTCATTGATGGGGATGTTGCCGAGGTTAACGTTGGGGCCCAGGAGTTTGATGAACCAGACTTGCTGGGCTTTGTTGGGGGCTTCCCAAAGGATGCGCTCGGCGGGTATTTTGGTCAGTATTTCATCCACCAAGCCGCTGCGCACTTCGCCGGTTCCGCGAAAAATGCCTACATTTCCGCCCTCGCGGGCTTCTGCAATCACTTTCCAGGCACCTGCACTGATTTCTTTTTCCATCAGTTCGATCCATTTGTATGGGGCAAAAACGATTTCCGCATCTTTGCTGCCTACCTCGCTCAGCACCACACGGTCTTTGGCAAGGCGTTCAATAATGCGGCACTTTTCATCGTGCTGCATTTCAATCGAGCCATCGCTGACCTCGACCATTTCCATCCCGTAAAAGTCCAGCATTCGGAGAAAATCGTCTGTCTGATTCCTGACAAAAAATGCCTCCATCAGGGTGCCGCCGAAATACACGCGCAGGCCAGCTGCCTTATAAATATCTATTTTGCGCCTGACCACGGCCGCAGGGGTAACATAGCCTGTGCCGAAGCCCAGTTTCACCAGGTCGGCGCATTCGGCACTCACTTCAGCAAAGTCCTCGGCTTCACGTGTGCTCAGGCCCTTGTCCATCACCATTGTAACCCCTGTATCGCGAGGCTGCGATGGGCGGGTTGGAAGTTTGCTAAGGCTGAAGCTGGGTTGGGTCATTTATTTAGAATTTTTGGGATTGGATCGATCTGGAGCGGGCTGGGGAGCCAGCCCTGCAAAAATAGGGGGATGGCTTGCGCCCTGCCGAGGAATCGCTGCCCAGCCAGATTCACTCAGCCCCTATTGTTCCCCCCAGAATCTCCGCCGCCAGTATGGGTGCAGGCACATAAAGCGGATGGATGGCCAGATGGGCGCGGGCATAAACGGGGGCGCGATTGCGCAGCGTTTGGGCCACCCATTGCACCAGCCCTTCCTCGCCCTCGTCTGCCAGCAATGGCCGAGTGGCCGAGGTGCCGCGCAGCTGCTCGACCAATTCCGTTTCGAGTGGTTTGAGGTATATCACCAATCCAGTGCCGAGCATTTGGCCGGCCATGTCATAGAAAACGGGCATGCCGCCGCCAGTGGAGATAACGGTGTGCTCCATCGCGATGAGTTTTGGCATCAGGCCCAGTTCGATAGAGCGGAACGCACCCTCACCCTCTTCCTCGAAAATTTCGGCTATTGGCTTGCCTTCCTCTGCTGCGATGATGTCATCGGTATCCGCATGCTTCCAGCCGAGTGCCTCGGCCAGGGCAGCCCCATAGGTTGATTTGCCGGAACCTGGGAACCCGACCAGCCAAATGCGCTTGGGCCACTCCATCAGATGATATCGTAATTGAGGACGACGCCCTCAGTGGTGGGGTGGCTCTGGCAGCTGAGCACAAAGCCGTTTTTTATCTCTTCATCGGTCAGGCCCTCACGGTCATCCATCACCACTTTTCCGCTGACCAGTTTGGCCTTGCAGGTGCAGCAGCTGCCCATCATGCAGGCATAGGGCGGGTCCAGGTCGGCATCCAGTGCAGCCTCCAAAATGCTGTCTCGGGGCGGCACGCTCAGGGTATGCTCATCCCCATTCAATATGATTTTTACATCAAAGGTGCCTGGCTTGCCAGCGGGCTTGGCCGCGCCGGCCTCCGGTTTAGCTGATACGGCAGTCTCCTCCTCGATAGCCGTAGAGATGGGCGCGCTGAAGTGCTCCTGATGGATCACCCGCTCAGGCAGGCCCAGCCCGCGCAGGGCTTCGACAGCTGCCGACATCATTCCGCTGGGGCCGCAGATGTAACTCTCCAGGCTGGCTGCCATAAAAGGCTTTGCCAGTTCCTTCACTACCTCGGCTGTCAGCCTGCCCCGCCTGCCTGCCCATTTGTCATCGGCCTGTGTGAGCAGGTGAATCACC
>CBDTVD010000198.1:0-4261 GCA_965363965.1 uncultured bacterium | reverse complement strand
TGTACAAGCCACGCGCGAGCCGTATCCTTGCCTCGGGCCCTTCCGCTACAAAACCGCATAGATGCATTTTTTTTACTACCCCCAGCTTCTGCCTCGAACTACCAAATTGGCATTAAATGATGATGAGCACCGGCATGCCCAGGTACTGAGGTTGAAAGATGGAGAAACGGTCGGCCTGCTGAATGGCAAGGGGCTGATAGCAATTGCCGAACTTACCCAATCAAAAAAAGAAACGCTTGCAGCCATCACCCAGATTCACATTCAGCCAATTGCCCAGCCAGAGATTCACATGGCAATCGGCTTATTGAAAAAAAGAGACTCCCTGGAGTGGATGATTGAGAAATTGGTCGAACTCGGCGCAGCTTCAATCACCTTGCTGATGACTGAAAACACCGAAAGGCATCATCTGTCAATGGACCGTTTGGAAAGAATTGCCATAGGTGCAATCAAGCAGTCAGGAAACCCGTGGCTGCCGAGGATTGAAGTGATGAGTTTCGACCAGGCACTCGGTGCGCATCTTGAAATCCAAAACAAGTTTATTGCCCATTGCGCAGATGGCAAAAAATCACCCATTTATAAAACCCACTCCGCGGCCGTTTGGATAGGCCCCGAAGGAGATTTTTCCCCTGAGGAAATTGAGCATGCGCTGGACGCTGGCTGGCAGCCTATCGGCTTGGGCCCTTTGAGGCTGCGGACTGAAACAGCGGCTATCAGCGCCCTTGCAGCCCTGCGGCTCTAAGTAAAGTTGATGTTGAGCATTTTCTCCAGGTCATGCATCTTGCTTTTAAACTTGCCATCTGTTTCCATCAGGTCACTGATGGTTTGGCAGGCATGTATCACAGTTGAGTGGTCTCTTCCGCCAAAGGCTCTGCCAATTGTGGCAAGGCTGTTTTTAGTGAGCTGTTTGCTGAAAAACATCGCAATCTGCCTGGCAAGCACAATGTTTCTTTTGCGCGTTTTACTGGTGAGCATTTCAACTTCCACTGCCATCGCCTCTCCGATGAATTTCTGAATCTGCTCTATGGAAACAACCTTGTTGGCAGACTGCACAAAGTGCCTGATTACTTCTTTGGCCAAATTGATATCGAGGCTGTGGCGAGTGAGCGTGCTGCGGGCAATCAAGCTCACCAGCGCACCCTCCAATTCCCTCACGCTGCCCTGAATGTTATAAGCAATGTATTCTACAAGTTCACGCGGCATGGTAATGCCATCTCGATACATCTTTTGCTCCAGAATTGCGATCCTGGTTTCATAATCCGGCACTTGCAGGTCGGCTGAAAGGCCCCATTTAAAGCGAGATATCAGCCGCTCATCCACATCTGGGATGTCTTTTGGTGCGCGGTCGCTGGTCAGCACCAGCTGCTTTCCATTCTGATGCAGGTGGTTAAAGATGTGAAAGAACACATCCTGGGTCTTGGTTTTGCCGCTGAAAAACTGGACATCATCCACCAGCAGCACGTCGATGCACTGATAGAAATTCACAAAGTCGGTGATGGTTTCATTTCGGCTGGCCTCAGCGAATTGATTGGTGAATTTTTCACTGGTTACATAAAGCACCACTTTCTGCTTGTGGAATGCCCTGATTTGGTTGCCGATTGCCTGGGCCAGGTGGGTTTTTCCCAAGCCTACACCACCATGAATGAAAAGCGGATTAAACGATGTTTTGCCCGGGTTTGCCCCAACTGCCACCCCAGCTGCACGCGCCAGCCTGTTACAGTCGCCCTCGATGAAGTTTTCAAAAATCAGCACTGCATTCAGTTGGGCATCAATGGTGATTCTTTTCAGCCCAGGGATGATGAAAGGATTTTTGATGTTGACCCCAACATTTCCAGGCACAAGTATCTCGAGGTCATCCTCAGTTCCCGAGCCTTGCGCTGGCAGATTCATTGTCCCTTTGGCAGATGCATCTACAATGATGTTATACTCCAGTTTTCCGCCCTGGCCAAGTTCTTTCTTCAGAGCCTTTTTCAGCAGCGTTACATAGTGCTCCTCCAGCCACTCGTAAAAGAAAACGCTGGGTACTTGTATGGTGAGCACTTTGCCCTCGAGTTTTACAGGCTTGATAGGCTCAAACCAAGTCTTGAAACTCTGCAGCGGTACATTATCACGAATAAGGCTTAAGCAGTTTGCCCAAACTTTTTCAGCCGAATCATTCATAGGCAATGTTTCATTTATAGGGTGGGACGATTTGATTTTGGAAATTGGCGCGTTCATGCCGATTGGGCCTGTAAAGTTGCCCCTAAAAATCTTATCCACGATTGTGGATACCCCCTTGTTTTTTCGGTTTTTTTTACAGGTACCAACCGACAGGCTTGTCCGTAAAAAAAATTTTGGTTTTTGAACGCTTCCCCAGAATTTTGGGTTTGAGGGTGCGCAATGTCAAGCCCCGAATTCATCGACAGCCACTGCCACCTTTATGCCGCTGACTTTGATGAGGACAGGCCCCATTTGATTGAGCAAGCCAAAAAATCGGGCATTTCGGCGGTAATTCTTCCAAATATAGATTTAAAAACCATTGACAAAATGGCCAGCCTTGCGGCTGAAAATCCAGGCTGGGCAATCCCTGCCATGGGGCTGCATCCATCCAGTGTCGGCGAAAATTGGGAAAGTGAAATGTCTGCCATTGAAAACAGACTTGCCGATGGAAGCATTTCAGGTGTCAGGGCAGTTGGCGAAACTGGGCTTGACTATCATTGGGATACAACTTATAAAACGCAGCAGCAGGCATGCTTTCGGCGGCAGATTGAGCTCAGCCTTGCCCATCATTTGCCCATCATTCTGCATACCCGCAGCAGTTTTGCAGATACACTTGCCATTGTCTGCGAGTTTGCCCCAAGTGGCCTGAAGGGCGTGTTTCATTGTTTTGGCGGAACAATCGAAGAGGCCCAGCAGGCGCTCAATCTCGGATTTTATCTGGGAATAGGCGGAATTGTTACTTTCAAAAATTCGGGATTATCCAAAGTGCTCCCAACTGTCCCGCTCAATCGAATTCTATTGGAAACCGATGCCCCTTATCTGGCGCCTGCCCCGCACAGAGGCAAACGAAACGACCCATCAATGATTCCTTTGATTGCCGCCAAAGTAGCAGAGATTTATGGGACCACAGTTGAAGAAGTGGCAAAAACCACAACAGCCAATACTAAGCGATTATTCGGCCTCACCTGAAAGGGGAGCTTGATAAACTATTTTTGCACCCCCGCTGGAAATTTTCAGCCGTGGGAACAATCAACTGGTTTCTGCCCAATAGGGCTGGATTCCCCTCCGCATCAGGAGAGATGGCCGAGTGGTTGAAGGCGCTCGCCTGGAAAGCGGGTATGCTCCAAAAGGGTATCGGGGGTTCGAATCCCCCTCTCTCCGCTGCCATAAGTATCTGAAAGCTGCGGCCATTTACAGCACAATCGTTCCCGCTACGCCTGCTCGTCCATTTGAGTAGGCAGGCATGATGATAAAGACTGATTTTTTCTCCGCATTCTCAGGCTTAAACATCGGATAAATCAGGTAGGCCAATCTGGTCGAGGCAATCCCCAGCCCCGCCCCTGCCACCACATCACTCAGCCAATGCTTGTTGTGATACATGCGCAAATAAGCGGTACCTGCACCAATTGCATACGGCGCTGCAATCACAGTCCAGGGCAACCTTCCGCGATACTCAAGCCTGAAAAACTCGGCAGAAACAAAAGCCTCCGTGGTGTGTCCGCTGGGAAACGATTTCTTGTCGCTCCCATCTGGGCGCTGCTCCAGGGCCATCGTTTTTATTCCATAAGACACTCCATTTGATATTGCGTTGCTCATCAGCAGCAGCACACTTCGGTCAATGAAATTGTGCTCCCCATTTATCCCTGTCAAATTCAGCGCATAAACGGCTGCGGCGGGTGCCAGCAGGGTATAATCCTCAAGGTGTTGGCCATCGTGCGGGCCTCCATCCCAAATTGCATCATGTGCCGATCTATTTATCCGGCTGGGGCCGTTCCAATTAACAGCGACAGCGCCTAATCCAATCAGGCCCGCCGGAAATACCAGGCTGGAGACTTCTATGCCAGGGAGATTCTTAGTTGAGTCGCCCTGAGAAAAGCCCCGAATTGGGGTCAATGCCACCACAAGGCACAGTAAAATGCACTTCATAAAACCACAACCAATGTACCCGCCAAAATCAGCGCCGTGCCAATCGCAGCCTTCCATGTCAGCGCTTCGCCCAAAATCAGGGATGCCAGCACAAGTGTCAAGGCCAGGCTCGATTTGTCTATCGGCACCACATCAGATA
>CBDTVD010000197.1:0-4271 GCA_965363965.1 uncultured bacterium | reverse complement strand
AGCACCAGTGTTAATTCTGTCTAGTATCAGTGTTTGGCCAGCAGCACCTTTTACTGTGCCTTGCACCAGAAAAAAATGACCTGGAAGATTGGCATTTATGGTATCGATGCTTTTCTTTTTTTCTGGGGCAGTGGTTTCGGCTGATGCTGAGGATGAATTTTCAGCATTGTTCTTTTCAGATGAATTTGCGTTGTTGCAGCCTGCAAGAACGCAGCAGAGGAGTGAGAATATCAGGAGGAAAATTTTCATTGGTTTAGCAGGTCCTGCAAAATTTGGCTGGCCGATTTAGGGTCAGCCTTACCCTTTGTAGCTTTCATTAGGTCGCCCATAAATAGACCCAGCACATTTTTCCGGCCATCTCGATATTCTTTGGCTTTGTCAGGATATCGGGAAATTATTTCGCGCGCAATGCTGGCTATTTCACTTTGATCGGAAATGGTTTCCAGGTCAAGTGCTTTTATAGAGTCAGAAATTGAAGTTTGAGGTGAGTCTATTAGGTAAGGAATCAGCCGCTGGGTGGCCGATGAAATGCTAATGCGGCCCGCGTCAATAATGTCAATAATCTCTGCAATGGTGGTAGCAGAGAGTGGGAACTGATTAATGCCCATTCCAGCCGAGTTCATCCAGCTGCGGAAGGGCCCATTGAGCAAGTTTGCAGCAGCTTTGGCATTTTTGGTCTTTTCAATCAGCTTGGCAAACCACAAGGCAACATCTTTCTCCGCAGTGATAACCTCTGCATCATATTCACTCAAACCATATTGAGTCATCAGAGTGTTTGCCATTGCACGGGGCAATTGGGGCATGGCTTCACGCACTCGATTTATGGTACCGAAGGTTACCACAACTGGCGGAATATCAGGCTCAGGAAAATACCGATAGTCATTTGCCAATTCTTTCGACCGCATGGGATATGTTCGGCCTGAGGCAGCATCAAAGCCCAATGTCTCACCATCAATACTGCCCCCTTTGGCATATATTTCTGCTTGCCGCACCATTTCAAACTCAATAGCCCGCTGAAGATTTCGGGTTGAGTTCAGGTTTTTAATTTCTACCCTTTGCCTTAACTCGGTGGTTCCTTTTGGCCTGATGGAAACATTGGCATCACAGCGCATGCTGCCTTCTTCCATGTTGCCATCGCAGACATCCAAATACTGCACCAGCTGGCGAAGCTCAGTGAGATACTGAAATGCTTCTTCAGGAGTGTGTAATTCAGGCTGAGAAACAATTTCTATCAGCGCAACCCCTGCGCGATTCAAATCAATCAGTGAAGAAAATGGGTCTAAATCATGGATGCTTTTTCCGCTGTCTTCCTCAAGGATGATTTTATCCAGTGCAATCTTTCTTTCTCTGGCCCCTTTGCCGATTGTAACAGAGCCCCCCGTCAGCATGGGTTTAGTGTATTGGGTGATTTGATACCCCTTCGGCAGGTCGGCATAGAAATAATTCTTGCGTGCATAATAGCTGTACTCATTGATATTGCATCCGCAAGCAATCCCCATCCGCAAGGCCAAGTCAAGAGCTGGCCGGTTGGGTGTAGGCAGCGTGCCTGGATGGGCAAGGCTAACAGGACTCAGTTGGGTGTTGGGCGAACTGCCATATTCATATTGCTCTTTTCCGAATGCTTTGGTGGGTATCATAAGCTGGGCGTGAACCTCAAGGCCTACAACCAAATCCCACTCGTCATAAAAATCCTTCATGCGTATGCTGCAATGTGTTTCTTCAATGCCTCGACGGCGTGGTGAATGCCAGAGGCTTTTTTTCCGCCAGCTGAGGCAAACACCGGCTGTCCGCCCCCATTGGCATCAATCAAAGGCGCTGCTGCATTTAAAAGTTCAGGTGCCGAAAGTCCTTTCATCTTGGAAATTTCGGCAGGAACCACAATCCAAATGAATGCCTTGTCAGCTGAAACCACACCACCGATGGCAACAAGCACTGCTGGCATGGTCTTCCTCAAGTGGAAAGCGAGTGCTTTTCCCTCTTCTTCATCATCTATGGGGACATGCGCCACCAGAGTTTCTATTCCGCCAATTTCCTGTTTTTCATTCATCAATTCTTCAGCCTTTCTGCGGACTTTTTCCATCCTGAGCTTTTCCGCCGCATGTTCTGCTTGCTTTGCACGGCTTATTGTGTCGGCAATGGCCATCACAATGTCTTTAGGATTTTTTAGCAAGGCGCCAATCTGATTCAATTGGTTGCGCTGTGTGCGCTGGGCTTGGTCGGCCATTGCGCCAGTAAGGGCTGTAATTCTTCTGACACCTGCAGAGACTCCAGTTTCACTCTGAATCAAGAAATTGCCGATTGTTCCTGTTGATGCTGCATGGGTGCCCCCGCACAATTCCATCGAAAACTCTGGGTCAAAGCTGATTACCCTCACTTTGCTGCCATACTTTTCGCCGAACAGGGCTGTAGCTCCCTGGCTGATGGCAGTTACCAAATCCAACTCTCGCTGCTCCTGCAGCGCAACGTTTCTGCGAATCTGGGCGCGCACAATGTCCTCAACTTCATCCAGCTCCGCAGGGGTAAGTTTTGCAGGGTGTGAAAAATCGAAGCGGAGATAGTCAGGCCCAACAAGCGACCCTTTCTGCTGCACGTGGCCGCCCAGAACGTTTTTTAAGGCTGAATGCATAAGGTGGGTGGCGGAATGGTTTGCTGCTATAGCTTGTCGCCTTGATTTATCAACCTCTGCCAGTACCAGGGTATCACCTGCTGAGGGCTCTTCTACAGCCACATGCAGAATAAGGTTGTTTTCTTTTATGGTATCCACTATAGAAAGCTGACGACCAGCAAATTTCAAATGACCAACGTCCCCGACCTGCCCTCCGCTCTCAGCATAAAACGGCGTTTTATCCAAAACGATCTGATACTGCTCTGTACCTTTTTTTTCAACTCGCCGATATCTCAATAGCTGGGCCGGTGCAGTAAGTACATCGTAACCTACAAATTCTGTCGGGGCCTCCCGCTCAGCAATAATCACCCAATCGCCTTGTGATGAAACGCCAGCCGATTTTGATTTCGATTTTTGCTCCGCCAGTAGTTTGTCGAATTCTTCCATATCCACTTTCAGCCCCCTCTCTGCAGCCATCAGGTTAGTGAGGTCTTTTGGGAAGCCGAACGTATCGAATAATTCAAATGCCAATTTGCCCGAAACCATCGCCTTCTCATCCCGTGTTTCATCTTCAAATCTTGAAATGCCCAGTTGCAGGGTACGTAAAAAACCCTTCTCCTCGCTTTCTATAGTGGAGGAGATGAATTCTTTTTGGTTTTCAATTTCATCAAACACTCCTTTGAATTGATTGGCAAGAGAGGGTACCAATTTGTATAAGTAGGGGGTTTTAATGCCAAGGTGGGTGTATCCATACCGGATAGCCCGCCTCAGTATCCGCCTGATTACATATCCTGCGCCTATGTTGCTTGGCATCTGACCATCAGCAATACAAAAGCAGATGGCCCTCAAATGATCTGCCATTACCCGCATGGCAATGTCAGTCATTTCATCGTGGCCATAGGGAATTCCTGTATCGGAGCTTATTTGCTGAATGATCCCTTGAAAGATATCGGTGTCATAATTTGATGACTTGCCTTGCAGCACCCTGACCAGGCGCTCGAATCCCATGCCTGTATCGACATGCTTTTGGGGCAGAGGAACCAGATTTCCGCTGGCCTGCCGAGAAAATTCAATAAAGACATTATTCCAAATCTCAATCACTTGCGGATGGTCCTGATTCACTAACTCGGCGCCATTAACCTTGATTTTTTCTTCTGGCGAACGCAGATCAACATGAATTTCGGTTGATGGACCGCATGGGCCGGTATCACCCATTTCCCAGAAATTATCTTTTTTGTTTCCCCTGATGATTTTGTCGGCTGATATGTGCATCAGCCAGTTGTCGTAGGATTCTTGATCAAATGCCAAGCCTTCACTGGCATCACCTTCAAAAACGGTAACATACAGGTTGTCAGGGTTTATACCATATACTCGGGTGAGCAATTCCCAGCTCCAGGCTATTGCTTCCTTTTTAAAATAGTCACCGAAAGACCAGTTTCCGAGCATTTCAAACATGGTATGGTGATACGTATCGACCCCGACCTCCTCGAGATCATTATGCTTGCCTGAAACTCGAAGGCATTTTTGTGTGTCTGCTACCCGAGTTGCTTCTGCAGGCTGGTTGCCAAGGAAAATATCCTTGAACTGATTCATGCCAGCATTGGTGAATAACAGGGTAGGATCATTTTTAACAACAATGGGGGAGGAGGGGACAATTTTATGACCC
>CBDTVD010000196.1:0-4278 GCA_965363965.1 uncultured bacterium | reverse complement strand
GCCGTGCTGGAGCACACACCTGAGAGCAAAGCGTTTACTGAAGGTTTGCTATCGGGCGGGGCAGGCGGGGGCCGCTAAAGAATCAAATGGCATTGATTGCCATTCGCTCGCTGGCAGGCAGCATCCAAAAGTAACGTTTGGCTTTTCTCGATGTTTTGAGGTATTGCACCATGTCGCCTTCCTCGGCAGAGGCTTTTGCACGGAGCACCAGGGTCTTCAGTTTCCGCGATTGAAAATTGTGGCTGGCATCGAGGATGTTGATTAGGCTGCTGATGTTTTGCAAATCCCTGGCGGTATAATTCACCTGGGCTACCCAATGGCTGCTTTGGCCAATGCAATTGCAGCTGGCAGTGAACAGGGATGCAGCGGCCGATGCAGATTCAGCCCTGCCGCAGCTGATGGCACTTCGCCCTCCGAATTTGGATTCTGCACTCAAAGAGCTGTGTTCTCTTTCAGGGAAAGAGGCGGTTTGAGCCGATGCAGCCGAGCAAAGCCCAGCTATTGCTGCAATGGTGAGGATAATCTTCATGGTTTCAGTTTTCTGATTCTAATAACTCGAAATTAGGCGTTGAGGTTGATGGGCATATGTTAATCCTATCGGCATGTTCAGCCTTGTTAACTATTGCCGGGCCAGGACAAAATCGAGGTGGCAGGGCGAAAGAGGGAATAAAAAGAGGAACTTTGCAGGCTTGAGAATAGGGCGGGGGATAAAGGCCATAAGGGGCCGATGGCGTGCCATGCTTGGCCCTGTGCGGCACTCGGCATGGTATGCCCCGCTGCGCAATGGATTCATCCTGCTGATGTTTCTGCTGCTGCTCCCGCTGCTGGTGAGCCTGAATTTTTTATGGCTTTTCGGCAAAAGCCCAGATTTGGCCCAGCTCGAAAATCCTGCACCTGCCCTGCCAACCGAGGTGTACACAGCCGATGGTGTGCTGCTTGGCCGGTATTTTACAGAAAATCGGCGGCCAGTGAGCTATGCTGAAATCAGCCCGAATGTTACTAAAGCGCTGGTGAGCATAGAAGATGAAAGATTTTATGAGCACAGCGGGGTGGACATCAGGGGGCTGGCTGGCCTGGTGCGCGATGCCCTGCGCGGTGAAGGACGCGGGGGAAGCACCCTTACCCAGCAATTCGCCAAAAACCTCTATAAGACTCGCGGGCAGAGCTCGAAGGGGCTGCTGGGGGCAATCCCTGGAATAAGTACGCTGATTCTGAAGCTGAAAGAGTGGATTACAGCAGTGCGGATTGAGCGAAACTTTACCAAGTCAGAAATCATCGCTCTTTATTTGAATACAGTTGATTTCGGCAACAGGTCCTTTGGGATAAAGACGGCCTCGCGGACTTACTTCAGCCGTTCGCCGGACAGCCTGAATACGGCGCAGGCAGCATTGCTGATAGGCTTGCTGAAGGCGCCCACCACCTACAATCCTTTTCGGCAGCCAAAAAATGCCATTGCTCGGCGCGGAGTAGTGCTGGCGCAGATGCGCAGGCTGGGAAAAATTTCTTCAGCCGAATATTCGGCGGCACTTAAGGCCCGCCTGCCAGCAGCACCCAATTATCAGCGGGATGATGAAGGCCCTGCCGATTACTTCAGGGGGGTGCTGAGTGCTTGGCTGAAGGACTGGGCCGACTCAGCCGGGTATGACATCTATACTGACGGCCTGAAAATTTACACCACGATAGACAGCAGGGTGCAGGCCCTGGCTGAGGCCGCCACACAGGAGCAGATGAAAACGCTGCAGCGCCGGTTCAATGACCACTGGAGGGGGATGGTGCCCTGGACAGATGACCACGATGTGGAGATAAAAGGATTCATTGAAGCGAATGCGCGCCGAACCCCCAGATGGCAGGCACTGGCTAAATCATTGGGCGGCGATACAGCGGCCATCATGCAGGCGATGAAAGTGCCGGTGGCCATGCGGGTGTTCACCTATCGCCAGCCCAATGGAGTTGACACCGTGATGAGCCCGATTGATTCAATCAAGTATTTCAAGAAATTTCTGCATGCTGGGATGACGGTTATGGACCCATACAGTGCGCAGGTGAAAGCGTGGGTGGGGGGAATCAATTATGGATTTTTCCCCTATGACCATGTTTTTCAGGCCAAGCGTCAGCCAGGCAGCACATTTAAGGCATTTTGCTATGCCGAGGCATTGAAGCAGGGGATAGAGCCCTGCGACAGCATAGTGGATAAGCCTGTCACCATTCAATATGTGGAAGATGGCAAGAACATGAGCTGGAGCCCGCACAATGCGGATGGCATTTTCACCTATCAGCCGATGACAATCAGGCGTGCATTTGCAGCAAGCATCAACACAGCGGCGGCGCAGGTTACCCAAATGGTAACCCCTGACAGTGTAGCCCGCATGGCCCGCGACTGCGGAATAGAAAGTCCGCTGAAGGCCGTGCCCAGCATCGCCCTGGGCAGCAACGATGTCAATTTATTCGAGCTGGTGGGGGCCTATTGCACCTTTATGAATGCTGGCCGCCATGCCCGCCCCAGTTTCATCACTCGGATTGAAGACCGATACGGCAATCAGGTGCAGAGTTTCAGCCCGCAGTGGCATCAGGCCATATCGCCGAAGGTCGCCTGGCTGATGACGTGGATGCTGCGCGGCGGGGTGGAGGAATGGAATGGCACCAGCCAAGCCCTTTTTCAGTATCAGATATTCAGGAACAATGAAATTGGCGGTAAAACGGGAACCAGCACCAACCAAAGCGATGGATGGTTTATCGGGCTGACGCGAGACCTGGTGGCGGGTGCATGGGTAGGGGGAGAGGACAGGGCCATCCACTTTCGGAGCGGACAATTGGGCGAGGGATCGAAAACGGCGCTGCCCATTGTCGGCCTGTTTCTGGAAAAACTATATGCAGACAAGGACTTGCGCCGAGTTTATCGGCCAGGCTATTTCCCCAAGCCGAGTGTAAAAATTGATGTGGATTACAGCTGCCGGATGTATGCGCCCAAGGATACCCTGGGGCTGGATACCCTGCTGCCCCCTGTAGAACTGATTCCGCTTTTTACGCCGTGATTTCTGCTGCAGGATAAAGAATCACCCGGCTGGGGGTGGCATCGCTGCCGATGGGTGCGGGCTGCAGGCTGACAGCGCACAGGCCATCCTTGAAATGGTCGGGGACATAAACCAGCTCAGTGATGGTCTGCACGCCCTGCTGAGTTTCGGCGGGGGAAAGAAATGCATGGTGTGCAAGGAGTTGCGTATCCACTTCTTTGTCAACAGAAGGCAGATCGACAATCAGGTGGCGGAAGCCGCTGATGCGCAACCGGCGGCACAGTTCGGGGCTCAGATAAGGCGGATTGGTGCCAGTGTAGTCCCTCGATTTTTTTTCATCGGTATTGGGCAAAGTGCGCAGAATGGCGACCTCTGGCTGCAGGGCCATATCGGGGGTAAACGTCGCCCAAAGTTCAGGGCCGATGACCCGTTCATTCTCAGCGTCAGGGGCAGGGATGGCGCTCACCAGCATGGCCAGCATCAGGGGTGGGATAGGGTGGCTGTTCGTTCGGATGATGGGTGCCTCAACTATATGGGCACTGGTTTCAGTATGGGTGCCATGGCCATGGGGAATGAGCGTGATGACTTCTACATTGCAGCTGCCGCCCATGGCTATGCTTCCGGTGAAATCGGCATCTCGCCATGCCTTGAACTCGGGGAATCCCAGGCCGAAACATCGCTGGGGGCTGGTGCGCTCGATTGGGAGGCTGATATCAGTTGCGCCCGCCAGGTCAATTTCAAATTTTCGGCCCCCGCGCTGCAGGGTGATTTTATCCAATGCCATGGGGCAAAGATGCAGGCGATTGTATAATTGCCCCTCAATGAGCAAAAAACCCATCGGCAGCATCACCTGGCACGACCTCACCATTCCCGATGCAGCAACTGTCAAGGACTTTTATAAGGCGGTAGTGGGATGGGAATCCACCCCGCTGAGCATGGGCGATTACGATGACTACGTGATGAACGGAGAAGAAGGTGCGGAGGGTGCAGCAGGCATGTGCCATGCGCGCGGCAAAAATGCAGGGCTCCCCCCAGTTTGGATGATGTACATCACTGTGGCAGATGCCGAGGCCAGCGTGCAGGCATGTGCTGAGGGCGGCGGAAAAATTATCAACCCCATCCGCGGCGCGGGCGGTGAGAGCAAGTATGCTGTGCTGCAAGACCCTGCAGGGGCAGTCTTCGCCGTTTATCAGGAGTAAATGGGAGAGTGTGGGGGTGCCCACCGGCATCTCCCGCCGTTTGCCAATAATCGCTGGCAAAGGGTGTA
>CBDTVD010000195.1:0-4299 GCA_965363965.1 uncultured bacterium | reverse complement strand
TGCGGCAAATTGGCAAGGAATATTGGGTTCGGCACCCCTCTCTAAGCTTAGAGAGGGGACGGGGGAGAGTTGTCGCGCAATGGGCGTCGAGCCCCAAGGCAGGCACCATAGCTTGCCCTACACCGTGCGGCAAATTGGCAAGGAATATTGGGTTCGGCACCCCTCTCTAAGCTTAGAGAGCGCTCCGGGGGAGAGTTGCCCCCCCTCATCAAAAAAAAGCGCATCAGCTTGTGGCCGATGCGCTCCCTTGAAAACTATGAAAACTATGAAAAACAAACCGCCCACCTATCGGACTCGGAGCTTGCGCCCCAGCCTCAAAGTGGTTGTTCTTGATATACGGTTCAGCTGGCACAATCGGTTTACTGACGTATGATATTTTATGGCGATGGCACCCAGGGTGTCTCCGCTTTTAATGGTGTGATAGGTGGCGCCGCTGCTGTACGAAGCGTTTTTGGGCGGGGTGAGGTAAGCGAAGGTGCTGCTGCTGACCAAAAACGTATCGCTTTTGAGTTTTGTGGGTGCCAGACTGTCGGCAGCAAAATCGAGAACGGTGGCAGGGTCTATGGCTACCCCGAGATACCTCATCTCCAGGTGCAGGTGCGGGCCTGTGCTGTGCCCGGTGTTGCCTGCCTGGCCCAGCAGCTGGCCTGTCAGCACGGTTTCCCCCACTTCCACTTTTCGTTCATTCAAGTGCGCATACAGGGTTTCGAGGCCGTTGTAATGCCGCACCACCACCACATTCCCATAGCTGGGGCTGTAATGGCTTATGCGCACCACCCCATCGAACATGCACGAAACCGAGTCGCCAACTTCCACATCCAGGTCGGTACCATAGTGCTGACGGCCATTTCTCCACCCGAATGGGCTGTTGATTTTGCACGCCATCAGGGGGGCCATAAAGCCGCACTCAGTGCCCTCAATCAGTTGGATGGGCACAGTGTCCTTCATGGTTTTCAGCTCGAAATGATACGGGTGCACGCGCAGGGTGTCCCAGGTGCCATACAAGTCATGGCAGGGCAGGGTGTAAATCAGGTCGCCAAGCGATGCTTCGGCATACCCATTGCTCAGTTTGATTGCCGTGGTGTCGGCAAAATTTCGCGCTGTGTCAATCAGAAAATCTGAGGCCCACAGGCTATTGAACATTAACAGGCTGACTGCGGTTAAAACGGTAGTCAGCAAAATGGTGCGGTTGTTACCAGCCAAAACTTACTTTGTTTGAGAAATTGGGTTCGGGTTTGATCTGCGATTCAGATCGATAAAAATAGCTCGCCTGCCACTTGCGCATCAGTTTCCATTTGCGCAATCAGCAAATTGCGGTTTGCAAATTTAAGCTGTCCCCGCAGTTTCATCAGCATTTCCAGAATAATTTTCTGGCCGTAGAGGTCACCATCATACTCTATCAGATAGGCTTCCACCTGCCTCTCCCTCTCGTCAAAAGTAGGATTTGTGCCTATGCTCACCAGCGCGTTGTGCACTTTTCCCCCCACCCGTGCCCGAGCTAAATACACCCCATCCCCTGGAATCAGCTTCCAATCGAATATATCGCCGAGGTTGGCCGTGGGGAAGCCCAGCGTCCTGCCGAGCTTTTTTCCATGCACCACTGTGCCCTCAATCTGATAATTGTATCCCAGCAAGGCATTGGCCTGCTGCACATCGCCTTGCTGAAGGGCCTTTCTGATGGCACTGGATGACAAATGCACGCCGCCAAGGTCAATTGGCGGCAGCTTGACCACCTTATAGCCCAGTTCTTCCCCCAGAGCTGTCATCTCCGCAAATCCGCCGGCGCGGGCGCGCCCCAGCCGGTGGTCGTGGCCCATCACCAGCAGTTTCATCCCCAGTTGCTTTACCAGGGTGTGCGCTGCAAAATCATGATAATCAGTGCTGGCCACCTCGGCATCAAATGGCAGCACCACCACCTCGTCAGCCCCGTGGGCTTTCAGCAGCGCGTCTCTCTCTGCAGGGCTGTTCAGCAGCTTGAAGCCAGGCGCCATCTGCCCCAGCACAGTCCGAGGGTGCGGGTCGAAAGTGGCTACCTTGAACGGCATCCCTGAACGCTCAGCCAGCGCACGGCCTTCCTTCAGCAGAAATTGATGCCCCAGGTGGACGCCGTCAAATGTCCCTACAGTCAGCACAGTCGGTTTTGCCATGCCGCAAAGTTTCCGATGTAATTTTGCCGCCGCGCGCATCGCGACCCGCTTTTTTTCCTTCAGATTTTCATTTCTTCAGTGATATATAAAAACCGCATCATGCTGGCCTGTGCCACGCTTGCCATCATCGCTTCTGCCTGCAAGGGAATGGACCCCTTCGGCAGCGAAAAAACACTCGCCAATGGCCTCGTTTTCGATCTCGTCAGGGATAAAGCCGACCAAAAAGCCCAAATCGGCGACTTTGTAACTTTCAACATTGTCGTGCTCGGCGATAACACCGATACCATTTTCAATTCTTTGCAGATGGGCCAGCCTGTCCAGATTCAGCTCACCGAAAGCAAACAAACTGCTGACCTGATGACAGCTTTTCGCGAAATGGGTGCCGGCGACAGCGCCGTTTTCCACCTCCCTGCCGACAGCATCCCCAACAGGCCTCAAAATTTGGCCAACACCAAAATGGTCTATTACTATGTCTCAATGCTTGATGTTAAGAGCAAGGAGGCACTGGATGCTGAGCGCAAAATGGAAATGGACACGCGAATGCAGGCGATGGCTGGCAAAGTAGAGGCCGAGCGCCCCGTGCTGGAAGAATATCTGAAGACCAAAAACCTCAGCGCACAGCGCACAGCCAACGGCGTTTACTATGTTGTTACCAACCCGGGCAATGGCCAAAAGCCAACCCCAGGCCAGCAAGTTGAGGTCAATTATAAAGGGATGCTCCTCGATGGCAAAACTTTCGATAGCAGCGATGGCCGTCCCCCCTTTAAATTCGTCCTCGGCCAGGGCCAGGTCATCCCCGGCTGGGATGAGGGCATCCCCATGTTCAGCAAAGGCGGCAAAGGCCTGCTGATCATTCCTTCCGCACTCGCTTACGGCGACCAGTCGCCCAGCCCCGAAATTCCTTCCAATTCCCCGCTCGTTTTCGAGATCGAATTGGTTGATTTCGGTGCGCCCACAGGGCGATAGTGGACGAATTGGTCGTCCTTTCGGTTTGGCAGTCGTCCCGGCCTGTCGAGCCATATTGCTCGGCCCGCCGCTGCGGAGTTAATGGGTGCTGGCACGGTAAACTGTAGCCCCTTAATTCCCCTGGTGTTTCGGGCTTGCAAAGGCCCTTGACAAACTCATGCTGCCTGAAATGGAAAGTTATTGGGATATTCTGAACTTTTTACGCCGCAAGCGTGTATTCACCGCACCTGCAGATAATATCACCGATTGATGGGAGGGGGGTGCCGTGCACTGCTGCCGCCAAAAATTGGTGAGTTTGCTCAGGCCCAAAACTCAAAGGTTCAAAAAGATTATCATGGCGAAGGAAAAAGCAAAGGCAGCACCCAGCACATCAGCAAAAAAAGCGAAATCAGCCAAACCCGCGAAAACCGTGGGAGCAAAAGCCGAAAGCAGCAATGCTTTGGATAGCTCAGCAGATGCCAAGCCGCTGAAATCCTCCGCCAAAAAAACGGCACCTGCGCCTGAGGCAAAACCTGCGGCCAAGTTAGCCAAGCCCCAAAAAGAATCTGCCAAAAAAGCCGGAACCGAGGTGATGGCAGAGCCTGAAAAAGCCAAACGCGGACGCCCAGCCAAAGCTGCCGAAGCCGCGCCCATTGCAATAGCCGAGGAGCCAAAAGCCAAGCGCGGCAGGCCCGCCAAAGCGGTCGAAGCTGCGCCGGCACCAATCGCCGAAGAGCCCAAAGCCAAGCGTGGACGGCCTGCCAAAGCTGCGGAGCCTGAACCCCTTGCCGCCGCCGAAGAATCTAAAGCCAAGCGCGGCAGGCCTGCCAAAGCCGCCGAGCCTGAAACCCTAGCCACCGCCGAGGAGCAAAAACCCAAGCGCGGCAGGCCCGCTAAAGAAGCAACCCCTGAAGCAGAACGGGTAATTGAATTGCCAGCCAAAAAATCGAAAGCATCCAAAACTGCTGATGGTCAATCTGCGGCAGTGGAGTCAGCCGATGTTTCAAAATCCAGGGCATCCAAAACTGAGGAGCCTGTAACCTCAATGCAGGAGGAGGCACCTGCCAAAAAATCGAAAGCAAAAACTGTCGAGCCAGAGATAATGGAAGAAGCTGAGTCTAAGCCAGCCAAGCGCTCAAAAGCCGCGGCTGAGGCTGAAGAACCTTCGGCTGAGGAGCTTGCCCCAGAGCCTGCCGCTGAACCAGTT
>CBDTVD010000194.1:0-4318 GCA_965363965.1 uncultured bacterium | reverse complement strand
GCTTCGTCGAGCTGCTCCACTCGGCGGCCGCGGACTTGGCGAGGCAGGAAAAAGGCGAGCGGGCCATGCTGGCCAGCGATTTGCTCGACAGTTTGCCTGGGGCTTTCGCCCTTATTGAATCTCGGCGCTGATGCCGCGGTCGAGGATGGCAGTGCACATAGGCTCCAGCTTTTCATAGCTGCCATTTTTCACCTTGCACTTGCCTTTGGTGTGGATTATCCAGGCACATTGCTCGGCCTGCTCTGGGCTGTGCTGCAGGATTTCGACAAAAGTTTCGATGACATGCACAAATGAATTGACATCGTCATTAAAGACCACGATTGTGCGCTCGGCAATTTCGATGACCTCTGTTTCCCAAATTTCAGCGGTTTGTTCTCTTGTTCCCATCGTTAACTTCAAATTTACACCATCGGGGCTGTGAAAGTTCACCCAAGCCACGGGTGGGTACCTTTGCCGCTGGCGGCCAGCTGCCACTGAAGATGAAAGCCTATTGGCGCATACTGCGATATGGCCTGCCTTACAGGGGCAGCGTGGCGGGCCATTTGATTACGGTGGTGCTGAGTGTGGTTTTCACGGGCCTGACATTCGCCACTCTGCAGCCGCTGCTGAATGTGCTATTCTATGGCGAGACCATGGCCGCAGACACGGGGGATGGCGGAGTGATGGCCAGGCTGAAGGACTGGATGCTGATGATGAGCAGCCAGCATGGCGCTGAAGGGGGCAAACGCAGCAGCCTGTTATTCATCACGCTGGTGGTGGTGGGCTTAAACATACTGGGCAATGTTTTCCGTTACCTGGCAGCCAGATATATGGCCCAACTGCGAACAGGGCTGGTGCACGACTTGCGCCGAGACGTTTTTGAATCGGTGCTGAGGAAGAGCGTCGCCCAGATTGAGAACAGGCCAAAGGGCGACCTGCTGACAAGGCTGACAAGTGATGTATCGGAGGTGGAAAACTCGGTGATCATTACGCTGGAATCGCTTTTCCGTGATCCTTTCACGGTGATTTTTTTTCTGGTGCTGATGATTTTGAGCAGCTGGCAGCTGACCCTTTTCATATTCATTCTGCTGCCCATCTCGGCCATTTTTATCGGGTGGGTATCAAAGGCATTGAGGAAGGCGGCCCAGCGGGGGCAGCATGTTTTCGGCAATATCCTGAGTTTGGCTGATGAAGCAATCATGGGTGTGAGGGTGGTGAAGGCATTCAATGGCGGCCCGTATATCCGAAAAATTTTCAGCCGAGAAAATTCGGCTTACCGAGATATTTCGCGATACAGTTTCAGGCGGCGGGCGCTGGTGCATCCATTCAGCGAGACAATGGGGGTGATTACCGTCGGTGTAATCATCTATTATGGCGGGGGGCTGGTGTTTGACGGCGAGATGCAGGCGGGCAGTTTCATTGCCTATGTTGCGCTGTTCAGCCAGATACTGAAGCCGGCACGGAGCCTGAGCCAGGCATTCGGCAACATCAACAGGGGGGTGGTTTCGGGTGAGCGGCTTTTCTCGATAATAGATGAGCCTGTGCCTTTTCGCGACTCGCCAGATGCAACTGAGTTTGCGGGATTGAAAACTTCGATTGAGTTCCAGGGTGTTGGTTTCAGATATTCGGAGGGAGGGGCCCGAGTGCTTAGAGATATTAATCTGTCCCTTGAAAAAGGAAAAGTTTATGCCTTAGTGGGCCCGAGCGGGAGCGGAAAGACGACGCTGGCCGAACTGCTGCTGCGGTTTTATGATGTATCGGAAGGCGAGATTCTGCTGGATGGCACTCCGCTGCGGGGATACAAACTCGATAGCCTGCGGCAGCATATAGCGGTGGTTACTCAGGAGCCAATACTGTTCAATGACTCGGTGCTGGCCAACATCACCTTTGGGATGGAGGGTGCTTCTCTGGCGGATGTGCGCAGGGCTGCCATTGCTGCCCATGCTGATGAGTTCATCATGAACCTGGCAGAAGGCTATGACACAAAAATCGGAGACCGGGGGGGGCTGCTGAGCGGTGGTCAGCGGCAGAGGCTCAGCATAGCAAGGGCGATTCTGCGCAACCCGGATATCCTGATACTTGATGAGGCCACCAGTGCCCTCGATTCTCAATCGGAAGGGGTGGTGCAGGCGGCACTGGAGGAATTGATGAGAGGGAGGACCAGCCTGGTGATTGCTCATCGGCTCAGTACCATCAGAAATGCCGACAAGATAATAGTGGTGAGCAATGGGGGAATAATTGAGCAAGGCAGCCACGATGAATTGCTGGAAATAGGCGGGGCATATGCAGGGATGATCAGGTGAGCTGCTAATCCAAATCGGCCCAGGTTATCCAATAATCCTCGGCGATATCGCGGCGGAGTTTTCGGCCGATGGCCATATCGAGCTGATTGCTGGGTATGCCGAAATTGGGCCTTTTGATGGCAAGGTCGTCAGCGGTGAGGATGTGGCCGGCCTTTAGGCCTGCCCGAGCATGGAGGCTTTTTCGGGCGATGCCGGCGATGGCTGTTTCTTTCTCTGTAGGCTGCTTTATTCCATTGCCGAGGGCGAGGGCGACGGTACGGCAACCATCTACCAATTGAGCCAATTCATCGGGTGTCATAGAGGCGACATGGTCTGGCCCGGCGAGTGCACGGTCGAGTGTAAAGTGCTTTTCGATGATGGCTGCCCCCATCGCTGCGGCGGCAATACCGACCGCGATGCCGACTGTATGGTCGCTTAAACCTACAGCAGTTCCGAAAGCAAGGCGGAGGGTGCGCATGGCACGGAGGTTGGCATATTCAGGGGCAGTAGGGTAATCCGTGTGGCAGTGGAGGATGGTGATTTGGCTCCGTTTTAGTCCCGTGCTCTCAAGGGTTGCCAGGCCCTGCTCAATGTCGCCGAGGGTGGCCATTCCGGTTGAAAGAATGACGTGCTCGGCATAATGGCCGAGGAGGCGGAGATAGGGGAGGTTGGTGATTTCGCCGCTTGGCACTTTCCAGATTTTCTGGCCGAGGCGATGGAGAAGTTCGATGCTCGGCAAATCAAAGGCAGAACTCATGAACCCGATGCCCTGTTCCTGGCACTCGGCGATCAGCTGACGATGGTCATCTTCATTCAGGGCGTATGGCCTCACCATTTCTATCTGGCTGCCGCTGTCGCCAGTGTTGGTTTCCTGATACTCTGCTTTTGGGGCATATCGGCTCATCACCTCCTCGGGTACAAATGTCTGGAACTTGACATAGTCGGCGCCAGCTTTGGCCGCTGCCCTGATCATATCGAGCGCCATGGTCAGGCTTCCATTGTGGTTTACCCCTGCCTCAGCGATTATTGTGGGCCTCTGCGCCTTTTTCATCCCTGCAAATTTCGGCATGGCTGGCGATGGCGGCGGCTATGTTTCGGCGCATGGCCTGGTATCCTGAACGGCGCAGGGGCGTGCCCTCGGATATTTTCAGGAATACTTCCTCGGTGATTTCGAGCCAATCGGTGGCTGAGTATTCTGTAACGTGGGCACGGGGGTGGAAATCGGGTTCCATGTTTGACTGGCTGAATCGGTTCCAGGGGCATACGTCCTGGCAAATGTCGCAGCCGAAAATCCAGCCATCGGTGCGTTGGGCAAACTCGGCAGGGAGGGCATTTTTCAGTTCGATAGTCAGGTAACTGATGCATCGGCTGCCATCCACCTGGTTTGGGCCAACGATTGCCTGGGTAGGGCAGGCATCAATGCAGCGGGTGCATGTTCCGCAGCGCTCGGCTATGGGATGGTCTGCTGGCAATTCCAAATCGAGAATCATGGTTGCGAGGAAAAAAAAACTCCCCCGCTGGGGGTGCAGGATGTTGCTGTGCTTCCCTTGCCAGCCGAGCCCACTCCGCTGTGCCCAGGCTTTTTCCATTACGGGACCGGAATCCACGAATACTCGGCCAGCCACTTCGCCGATTTCGTTTTCCATCCAGTGGGTCAGCTCACGGAGTTTTGCCTTGATGACCTTGTGATAGTCGCGGCCATAAGCATACTTGCTGATTTTGAATGGAGAGGCGGCAGATTGGGCCGGCTGGTCATAGCCCAAGCTCAGCATTACGACGCTTTTTGCGCCTGGGAGCAATAAAGTCGGGTCAGTGCGGAGGTCGAAGTGGCGCTCCACCCATGCCATTTCGCCATGTTTCCCTGTGCTCAGCCAAGTCTCCAATCGGCGAGCCTCGGTGTCGAGCGGCTGATCGGAGAACACGAGACTGTCGAGGTGGTAGATGAGGACGTATTCGTAATCCGCAAAGGCGGCGTAGAACGCCGGCCAGAACGCCAGCAGGTTGTGCGCGGCCGCCGAGCCGAAGAAGCGGCGCGGAAAGTAGCGCGTCTCGAATCC
>CBDTVD010000193.1:0-4319 GCA_965363965.1 uncultured bacterium | reverse complement strand
GCGGTCCCTGAACATCACGCCCATAAATCCCATTCGGCCAAAGCCGCGCTGAATCAGGTCGCCCTCGGGTGAGCCCGGGGCAGCTTTCAGGGCCAGCAGAAAGTTTCGCCGATAGGTGGTGCTCACCCATTCCCCGCTCAGGTAGGCGTAAGCATCCACAATGGATATCCCCGCTGGGCGCTTGCTCAGTTTCAGCACTTCATAGTTTACGCCATCGTCTGTCAGCAGGCGATAGTAGGCCAGGGC
Organism: uncultured bacterium; assembly: GCA_965363965.1. Taxonomy (GTDB): domain Bacteria; phylum Bacteroidota; class Bacteroidia; order CAILMK01; family CAILMK01; genus CBDTVD01. The sequence goes on along the minus strand of CBDTVD010000193.1, from coordinate 4,073 downwards.
TGAATCGGGGAAAGTATCCACCCTCAGCAAGTCGAAACTGCCGAACTCGCCAATGCTGCCCTCAATCTGCCCCCCGATGTCGAAACTCTGCTTAAAAGCCGAGGCAAAGCCATCGACAAAAATGTCGGGGGCATTGGTGCCCACCACCACCCGGCCCAGCAGCTCATTTAAGTCGAACAGGTTGTTAAAAGCCAGGCTGCTGTCATGGTCTATCAGCTGCTCGGCCAGCTGGGCAGTCTGCACCCAGGGGTTTATTGGCTTACTCTCTTCCGCTGGTCCCGGTTGCGGCGTGCAAGCAGTGAGGAGAAGAAGGAGGGGGAGGAGGAGGGAGATTGTACTTTGCCTCCATGGATAAACTAAAAACCAGCCTAAGGTTGGCTTCAGTATCATTTGGGGCCTCCAGAGAAACCAAAATTAGTCCTTGGCTTTAAAGTAATACCCAGAGAAGTTGACTTTTTACCTGCAACTTTTCTGTTGGCTTTGTCTCCCTCATTGCGGGCTCCGACCAACCTATCTAAGGTGGGCGTCGGTACAGGGGACAACACTGAATGCAGTTGTAATTCAGCTATTGACCGAGCAACCCTCTCTTCCTGGCTCATATACATTTCCTTCAATGTTATTTTGAGATGCAAAAATAGGGCAGTTTGGCCCCGCTATTCTGTTAGTCCGAGGAAGCTGAGCCGATGGTGCGGGGTGGGGCCAAACTGGGCGATAGCGGCGCGGTGCTGCGGGGTGCCATAGCCTTTATTCTCAGCCCAGCCAAACTGCGGAAAGCCATCGCCGAGGGCGCACATCAGCCCATCGCGGTGCACTTTGGCCAAGATGCTGGCCGCGGCAATGGCCGTGTGGGTAGCATCGCCCCCGATGCAGCACCGGTGCGGAAAGGTGAGGTGGCTGCGAAAGTAATGCCCGTCTATCAGCAGCCGAGCGGGCTGGGGGCTGAGGGCGTTGATGGCCCTGCGCATCGCCAGCATCGTGGCCCCCAGGATGTTGCGCTCGAGGATTTCCTCAACACTTGCCTCCCCGATCGCCCAGCCGATGCAGTCGGCGCGGATGGCCTCGGCGGCAGTTTCTCGCTGAGCTTCATTCAGCTTTTTCGAGTCATTGATGGCGGGGTGCCGATAGCGGTGGGGCAGCAGCACAGCAGCAGCCACCACGGGGCCAGCCAAGGGCCCCCTGCCAGCCTCGTCAACACCGGCCACGCCCTTCATCGCCGCTTTCAGCCCCGCTTTTTGTTTCATTCCGCTCCCAGTTCAAAATTACAATTGGGGCTGGGGCCAGTTGCCCTGGAAATGTTGGAGGGGGGGCGAGGGTCAGGATGGACAAGCAGGACGAGTGTCCGGCCTAATTTTGAAGGCCTAAACCATGGAAGGGCGATGCCAGTGAACTGTTTGGCAGGCAGAAAGATCAGGGCCTCGCCAGCATTCTGGGCGCCGTCCAACAGTCGGTTTTTGGCGAGGATGCCTACCCTTCATTAGAAGAAAAGGCGGCTAACCTGCTCTATATGGTCATCAAGAAAAATCCATTTAGTGATGGCAACAAGCGCATTGGTGCATTCCTGTTTATTTGGTATCTGCGCCGAAACAGAACCAAGAAACCCAAAGGGGGGGCGCTGCAGATCAACCCGAGCGCGCTGACAGCCCTCGCCCTGCTGATAGCTCAAAGTGACCCTGCTGACAAGGCACGGATGATTATGCTGACCCGTAAATTATCGGGCGAATAAACAAAAAAAGGCAGCCTGCTGATTGAAAACTCAACAGGCTGCCCTGGGATAGTATGGTTTGGTAAATCCGCCCTGGGCTTAAGCCACGCCAATCACCTCGATTGGCAGGGTAGCTTTCACTTCCTTGTGCAGGTCAACGACGGCCTGATGGCTGCCGAGTTCCTTGATTTCAGCTGGCAGGTGGATTTTGCGGCGATCAATTTCAATCCCCTGGTCTTTGAGTGCCTGGGCAATCTGCAGCGTGGTGATGGAACCAAAGATTCGGCCGCTGGTGCCGACCTTGGCATTGATCTGCAGGTTCATGCCCTGCAGCTGGGTGGCGATGGCCTGGGCATCCTCGCGGGCCTTGGCTATTCGGCGGCTGCCCTGGCGCTGATTTTCGGCGATTACCTTTTTGTTGGTGGCATTGGCAATGATGCCGAGGCCCTGCGGAATCAGGTAATTGCGGGCATAGCCTGGGCGCACGGTAACCACGTCGCCGCGATAGCCCAGGGTGGGTACATCATTGGTAAGGATGATTTCCATTTCTTTTTGTGTTTCTGTGTTATCAGTTTATTATAGGATGGAAAGCAGGCTTACTTCAGGCTGTCAGCCACATAGGGAAGCAGGGCAAGGTGGCGGGCACGCTTGATGGCGTCGCTGAGCTTGCGCTGAAACTTGAGGCTGGTGCCGGTGATGCGCCGAGGATACATTTTGCCCTGCTCATTGATGAAGCGGAGCAAAAACTCGGGGTCTTTATAATCAACGTACTTGATGTTGTGCTTTTTAAACCAGCAGTACCTTTTCTTCTGCGGCGCCTCCTGGCCGCCGAGGGCGTGGAGGTTGGTGCCCGGCTTGGGCTGGTTTCTGGTGTCTTTGCGTACAGCCATTGTGTAAGGGTTATCCTAAGTTGGAAATTGGTGAGCTTGTTGGTGCGGGGATGGGCCTAAATGTCGAAATCGTCAGCATCTATGATGATTTTTTCGGCTGAGGCGGTGCTGGTGGCTTTCCTGTCCTTGCGGAAGTCGCCGCGCCGGCGCCTTTCACTGAACTCCAGGGCATGCTTATCCTGCTTCACTGTGATGTATCGCATAATGCGCTCATCCCTTTTGTACTCGATCTCCAGGCGGCTCACCACCGTGGGGTCTGATTTGTATTCAATGAGGTAATAAAATCCATTGGATTTTTTCCTGATCGGGTATGCCAGCTTGCGCAGGCCCCAATTTTCCTCATTCACGATCTCCGCCTGATGGTTCAGGAGCACATCGCGGAACTTACCGGCAACCTCTTGGACTTGCTCTTCGGTAAGAAGCGGAGAAATGATAAAGACTGTCTCGTAATTAACCATTACGGCTTTTATAAATTTAAGGGCCGCAAAGATAGGGCATGCAGCCCTTTGATTCCAAGCCGGCACTACCTGACAATTCGGGTGCCCTGCAAGTTGGCGAATACCTGCTAAATGCGATTTTCGCCCGCCCTTGTCAACATCTGCAATCCCCGCCGCCGCATTGGGATACCTTTGCCCCAGTAGAGCGATGGACGCAGACAAAATCAGGCCGATTGATGTGCTGAGCGCAATGGAAAAAGAGCGCGAGAATGCCCTGCGCCCCATTTCCTTCGCCGACTTTACCGGGCAGGGCCCTACAATTGAAAACCTGCGCATTTTTACCCAGGCAGCCCTGGCACGGGGCGAGGCACTCGACCATGTACTGCTGCATGGCCCCCCAGGCCTCGGCAAAACAACCCTTGCGTTCATCCTCGGGGCCGAGATGGGGGCCAATGTCAAGGTCAGTTCCGGCCCAGTGCTCGATAAACCGGCCAGCATAGCGGGCCTGCTCACCAGCCTGGATAAAGGTGACCTGCTGTTTATAGATGAGATTCACCGGCTCAACCCAATCGTAGAGGAATACCTGTACAGTGCCATGGAGGATTACCGCATCGATATCCTGATTGACACCGGCCCCAATGCCCGCAGTGTCCAGCTGCGCCTGAACCCTTTTACGCTCGTGGGGGCCACAACCCGCAGCGGATTGCTGACAGCCCCCCTCCGCGCCCGCTTCGGCATCACTGCCCGCCTGGAATACTACACGGCCGACCTGCTGAGGGAAATCGTCAAGCGGGCAGCACACATCCTCAAAGTCGAAATTCAGGAACTCGCCGCAGGGGAAATCGCCCGGAGGAGCAGGGGAACCCCCCGAATCGCCAATGCCCTGCTGCGCCGCGTCCGAGACTTTGCACAGGTGAAAGCCGATGGCATCATCACACTCGATGTGGCCCGTTTTGCCCTCAATGCCCTCAGCGTAGATGAAAGCGGCCTGGATGAAATGGATAACCGAATACTGAATGCCATCATCCAAAAGTTCAGCGGCGG
>CBDTVD010000192.1:0-4341 GCA_965363965.1 uncultured bacterium | reverse complement strand
GGCTCAGCCCTTCTCACTTTCAGATTGTAGCGCGGCGCACCCTGAAGAATGATGGCTTGGTTGCTCAATAATTCATCGCCAAATCCAATCTTCGGGCATTGCCCGAGTGCAATTTAGAAATCGTAGTTAAGTGATCGCTGTTGTGCAGGAAACTTGCGGTGATGGTGTGCTGTGGTGCTCTGACAATTATGCTAATGCCCCTCGCCCATCAGTAACTTAAACGGATGATTGGTGAGGGTTTTGGCGGTCAGCATCATCCGAGAGCTATTCCGTCGTTCAACTTATAAAATCCGTAAGTTTGCAATTTATGCCAATTCAGCACGTGCTGAATAGACCACTGATGGCTGCGATACAGTGAACTCAAAAATTTCCAGGTACACTAATTGCATTTTCAATTGATGGTTCAACCCTCGTCAGTCATAGAGAAAATCAAAGTCAAAACTAAAATGGCAGCTAACCAGCAGATCGTTTTCAGCATAGCTAAACAATTCTCAAAAACTCCAGGGCCACGTACCAGCAATCTTGGCCCCTATTCTGCTGAAGAGTTGAGAGAAACTTTGGATGATTTGGTTAGGGATGCAATTGAAAAACATGTCAAAATCATCATCGATTTAGATGGTACCAAAGGTTTTGGCACATCGTTCCTTGAACATATATTCGGGGGCTTAGTGCGTAAGTTTGGGTATGAGCCGATAAAAAGGACTATTGCCATAAAATCAGATGAGTTGCCACTGTATAGGGAGCGTTCAAGGCAGTATTTGGATGATGCGGGTAAAAGCTTGAAATAAATTAAGGTGCGTCTCGAAAATGAAATTCGACTGGGATCTTTCTTTGGAAGCCCTTTTAAATGTGGCGGCCTTGGGCGGTGCTACTTGGTTCGCCTCGAAAGTATTTGCGAGGCGATTGGCTCAAGACCAGTTCCGAGTCAAGCTGTTGAAAAACTTGCTGGATGAGCCAGTAGTGTATATTTCTGAAATGATTAGAGTTATTGAAACTCGTAGCCCAACATCTTTGGCAGTCTTAAAGCCAGGCACACCCATCAGCGATGCGGACAATGTTGAAGGCAAACAGGCAGATCGGGAATATTATACAAGAAGCGCGATCTCTATCTATTATGATATCGTTATTATTTTTGAGGAATTAAACACGGGTCTTAATAATTTTAAATCTTATAAATTACGCGAAAACAATACTAAATACATTGCATAGATCACGGACTCGCTTTCTAAATATTGGGATGCCACGTCAAACGATGAGTTTCAGAAACTTGCTGGTACGGAAATGCAACTGCAATTGCTGGCCCAGCTACGAATTTTGTTAACCACCATTCGCAGCCAAAGGTTACTCCTGGCGTTCAACCTTTACAGATAGTAGATAGTAGCAGCTTTAGCATAGGCCTTGCTTGGGCGCGGTGTTCATCGTGAATTAGTATCTCCACGTACCTTCGCTCATAGTGCGAGCGGAAAACCACCACACAGCAGAGGGCACCGGCGTGATTTCCATGCCCCCGATTGATATCATGATTCAGGCTTGGCGCCTGATGACTCTCGAGCGGGCAATGGCTCACCTGTATGAGGCCAATCGAGACATCACCAAATACGTCCACAGCACCAGCCACGGCCATGAGGCTATCCAGATTGCAGCCGGCCTGCTGCTGCAGCCCTGGGATGCCGCCGCACCCTATTACCGCGATGCGGCCATGCTGCTGGCGATGGGCTGGCGCCCGATGGAACTGATGCTCCAGCTGCTGGCAAAAGCCGATGACCCCTTCAGCGGCGGCCGCAGTTACTATTGCCACCCCAGCAGCAGCCGACCCGACCGGCCCCTGATTCCCCATCAGTCCAGTGCCACGGGCATGCAGGCCATCCCGACAACAGGAATGGCCCACGGCATTCAATACCTCGAGCAGCGCGGGCTCCGCAGCTGGCCCCAGCCCCCCGTAGTCCTCTGCTCCCTCGGCGATGGAAGCATCACCGAGGGCGAAGTCAGCGAGGCCTTTCAGCAGGCTGTCCTCCACCACCTGCCCATCATCTATCTTATTCAGGACAATGAGTGGGGTATCAGCGTATCAGCCGAGGAAATGCGCGCAATGGATGCCTATGAGTTTGCCGCCGGCTTTAAAGGCCTGCGCCGAATGCAGGCCGATGGCACCGATTTCCCCACCATTTTCGCTGCATTGGAGGACGCCATCCATTACGTAAGAACCGAGCGCGGGCCCGTTCTCCTCCACGCCACCTGTCCCCTGCTCGGCCACCACACCAGCGGAGTCCGCCGAGAGTTCTATCGAACTGAAGAAAATCTGACCGAGCACGCCGAGCGCGATCCCCTCCCCATCCTAAGAGACCGACTCCTTGACATGGGGGTTCCCGCGGAGGAACTCGACCAATTTCAGCGCGATTCCCAAGCCTACGCCGAAAGCGAATTTCAACTCGCTGTAGAATCGCCAGACCCCGACCCGTCTTCTGTCACGCTTCACGATTTCGCACCAACACCCGTAGTCGAGGAAACGGGCGAGCGCAGCCCGTCGGGTGCCCGCACCATCATCATGGTAGATGCCGCCCTCTATGCCATCCAGGAAATAATGGCACAGAACCCTGAAGCCATCCTCTATGGGCAGGACGTTGGCCGCCGATTGGGCGGAGTATTCCGAGAGGCAGCCACACTGGCCGAAAAATTCGGAGACGACCGCGTCTTCAACACTCCTATCCAGGAGGCTTACATCATCGGCTCCACCGCAGGGATGAGTGCTGTCGGTGTGAAACCTATTGTCGAGGTGCAGTTCTGCGATTACATCTTCCCAGGCATCAACCAGTTGGTGACCGAACTCGCCAAGAGCAGTTACCTCAGCATGGGCAAGTTCCCCGTCTCCACAGTCATCCGGGTGCCCATCGGCTCCTACGGCGGGGGAGGCCCCTACCATAGCGGCAGCCATGAGAGTATCCTTACTGCCATCCGAGGCATCAAGGTGGTTTATCCCAGCAATGCCGCCGACATGAAGGGCCTGATGAAAGCAGCCTGGCTCGACCCTAACCCGGTCGTCATGCTCGAGCACAAGGGCCTCTACTGGAGCAAAGTGCCTGGCACCGAGGCCGCAAAAACCCCCGAGCCATCCGAAGATTACGTTATCCCCCTCGGCAAGGGCCGAATTGCCCTGGAAGCTGACCCCGAAAAAATCAGCAGCGGTGAGAGCCTGCTGGTGGTAACCTATGGCATGGGCGTCCACTGGGCCGTTAATGCCGCCAAAGACGATTTCAGCGGGGAGGTCGAGGTACTTGACCTGCGCACCCTATATCCGCTCGATGAAAAACTCATCATGGAGCGCGTGCGGGTGCACGGAAAAGTGCTGGTGCTGACAGAGGAGCCCCTGCTGAACAGTTTCAGCGAAGCCCTGGCTTGCCGAATCATGCAAAATTGCTGGCAGCTGCTCGATTTACCCGTGGCCACCTTCGGCAGCCTGCCTTTGCCCGCAGTCGCCATGAACATCGGCCTTGAGCGCGAAATGCTGCCCAGCAAGGATAAAGTCAGCGCGCAAATCAGGCAACTGCTCCACGGATAAGGTTATCAATCCCCAGCCCCTTAATTTGCAGGCCATTATGGCATTGCAGGTTATTGGCACGGGCATGGGGCGCACAGGCACCCACAGCCTCAAACAGGCACTTGAAATCTTGGGCTTCGGCCCTTGTTACCACATGGAGATGCTGTTCCATCACCCTGAGGACCTGCAATATTTTCTGGCCGCCCAGAAAGGGGACCACAGCCAATGGGACCAACTCTTCGATGGCTATAAATCCGCCGTTGATTTCCCCATTATCCAGTTCTATCCTGAACTGGTCAAGCTATACCCAGAGGCAAAAATCATCCACACCCTGCGTGATCCTCAAAGCTGGCTCAAGAGCTACAAATCTACGATTTTAGAAGTAGGCAAGCCGAGCCTGGGCACCATGGTGAAAACGGCCCTGCGCATGCCATTCAATCCCTTGCTGCGCCAGCGGATGAAGGTGGCGATGTACAATGGAAAATACGGCGCCAAATTTATCGGCGGAAAATATGATGACGATAGCCTGCTGGCCTTCTACGATAAGTGGAACCGTGATGCCCAAGCCAGCTTGCCCCCGCACCGCACCTTGTTTTACAGGACTGGCGACGGCTGGGGCCCCCTTTGCACCTTCCTCGGCGTGCCCGTGCCCGCAGTGCCTTATCCCCAGAGCAACAGCACTGAGATGTTTTTGCACAATGCCCGCAACATGCACAAAAAGAATCCCTTTATTTACCAGGCTGGCCGAGGGGCATAAAAAAACCCGCCACAGCTTTTCAGCTGGGGCGGGCATTATATGTTTAGAT
>CBDTVD010000191.1:0-4364 GCA_965363965.1 uncultured bacterium | reverse complement strand
CTTCAATGCCCGAGTTTGTAAGGCCCGCATTCACCAGCTGATGCCAGCCATCGCAATAGCCCGGATATCGCAGCGTTCCCCGCAAAAATGTCGAAGCCCCTTCCAGCCCGTATCGGCTTATGTAAGGCACCGAGTTTCGGTTATAGTAGCCCTCGAGTGGTTCCATGCCCTGGGCCCTCACCGCCTCGGTCTCGGCGAACAATCGGTGGTAGGGCACCAGCGTGGTGTTTCCATCCAGCCGATAGAGGGCACCATCGGCACCTGCGCGCACCACATTCTGGGGGTTCCAGCTGATTTTGTAGTGCCAGGGGTTGGTGTCGCTTTGGGGCGATACCAGGCCTCCGCACCAGGATTTATAGCTTTCAATTTCTGCGCCCTCTGCCTTCAGCCGCTCGACAATTTCCATGGTGCTCATGTGGTCTATGCCAGGGTCCAAGCCGAGTTCATTCACAATCGTTGCCCCTGCCTCCGCCGCCCGCTGGTGCAGTGCCAGCATGGCTGCTGAGGCATAGGATGGGGTAATCAGGTTTGCCCCGAGGGCGATGCACTGCTCGGCAATGGCCACGTGCATGTCTGCAGGCAGCAGGCTGATGACAGTGTGCGCCCCAGAGATCACCCCCCGCGTAGCCTCGGCATCACTCAGGCTGAGCACCTGTGCCCTGATCCTCGGCATGGCTGCTTTCAACCCCTCAATGGCAGCAGCTGAAAGATCATAAACCTCCAGCTGAGCCTCTCCCTGCCCCTTCGCATACAGGTGGGCGATGGCTGCACTGGCACTGCGGCCTGCGCCCAGGATGACGATGCGGGGCAGGGGGGCATTGGCAGATGGAATATTCATCTTTAGGTAACTTCAGGGTCTCCCCTCTCGGCGGTTCAAAGTTATCAGCCGCTTCTGAGAGATGCCAGCCACCGTACTCAATCAGCCGAAAAGTTAAAAAATCTTAATTTCCGCGGGTTGATGTTCTCACTTTCTATCTTCGTGATCTCCAAACCTTTAACCCTGCAGAAAATTCGCTCTTTTCTATGAAGTTCCTAAAGTGGCTGGCCGTTAGTGTTGGCGCCCTTGTTCTTTTGATCGTTATTGTTGGCCTGCTCAGCCCCCGCCAAATCCGTATTCAGCGCTCGCTTACCATCAGTGCCCCTCCTGAATCCCTTTTTGCACAAGTGAACGAGCCCAAAAAATGGGAGAATTGGAGCAAATGGTATCGTGATGAACCTACAATGAACCTCACCTATTTCGGCGGCCAAAGCGGCGCGGGGGCAGGCTATGAGTGGCATGGCAAAAAGCAGGGTAATGGCCGGCTGGTAATTACCAAGAGCGAACCCGCGCAGCGCGTGGACTACGACGTGGATTTTATGGAGAATGGCTCTGGCAAGGGTTTCGCCACTTTTGAACCCAAAGGCACAGAAACACTGGTCACGCTTGGCATGGATACCGATATGGGTGCCAACCCCTTTATGCGTGTGATGGGCCTGTTTATGGATGCCCTGGTAGGCCCAGACTTTGAAGCAGGATTAAACAACATGAAAGCCAGCATCGGCTCCGAGGCTGGAGCTTCCCTAAATCCAACCCTCGCCCCATATTTGGGCAGGGTGAACAAGGGGGGCTGCTGAGCGGTTACAACCCCCGACAGCACTTTGCAGCCTGCTGCTGAGGGGGACAATGTTGACTATTTAATGGAAATTTCCGAAACCACGGTATGGATAGGCTTCAGCCTGTTTGTAGCCATCATGCTCAGCCTCGATTTGTTTGTGTTCAACCGCAAGGTGCACACCATCAAGCTGAAAGAAGCTTTGCTTTGGACAGGGTTTTGGGTGCTGCTGGCAGCAGGAATGGGCCTGTTTATTTATGCATGGCGCGGCGGCGAGGCAGCCAAAATGTTCGCCACCGGTTATCTGGTCGAGCTCAGCCTCAGCGTTGACAATCTTTTCGTTTTCCTGCTGCTGTTCACTTATTTCCGCACGCCGCAGATTTATCAGCACAAGGTGCTGTTTTGGGGCATCATCGGGGCACTTTTTTTCCGCATCCTGTTTATTTTCCTGGGAATCCAACTGATAGAGCGATTCAATTTTACCCTCTATATCCTCGGCGGATTTTTGATCTACACTTCCATCAAAATGGTCTTCGGAAAGGAGAATGATGTCCACCCCGACCAAAACATCGCCACCCGATTGTTCCGCAAAGTGATGCCCGTCAGCCGAGAATACGTGGGCGACAAGTTTTTTGCCCGCCTGAATGGCGTACGCCATGCCACCCCGCTGTTCATCGTGCTGATTGTGGTGGAAACCACCGACATTGTCTTCGCCCTCGATTCCATCCCTGCCATCCTCGGCATCACCCAGGATAGTTTCCTGGTTTTCAGTTCCAACATTTTTGCCATCCTGGGCCTGCGTTCGCTATATTTTGCGCTCTCGGGCATCATGGAACTGTTTCATTATCTGAAGTATGGCCTGGCAGCAATCCTGTTTTTCATCGGTGTAAAAATTGTGCTTCAGCAGGCCGTTTATCACATTCCTGTTGATGTCAGCCTGATTGTGGTGGGGGGTGTGCTGCTGCTGAGCATTTTGGCCAGCCTGGTGTTTCCCAGCAAAGGCGACAATGTGCCCAAACACGCCACTGCTGACGAGGGGCTTATCAAGCATAAAAAAGATTGAGGGACGCAACTCGTCCTTCCACCATTAAACTCCCCCCTTGTCCATATTTTTAGCTGCTGCATGGCACGGGCGGGCTTGCAATACCCTGGCTTGCAAAGGTTATATGCCGAAAAAATAATTGATTGAATGCCCTTAAGCATATTATCTTTGAAATGAAATTGTTGGAGCCACCAGCGTCAATGCCAATGGGTTGACGGCTGTGCGTACCTTTTTCACCACCGTAATCGCCTATCACAATATCATTTCAGTACAAAAATGAAAATCTCCTTTCGCAGCCCCGTGCTGCTTGGCTTGCTGGCATTCACCGTTTTCGGTGCGGCAAAATGCAAATTCTTTAAACCAAGTGAACTCAACTTCGGGATGCAGGCCAGCGAACTGACCTTTTACACCGGCCCATTTGCCGAAACTGGCGACCATGAGCTGGGTGCCAACAAGTATGAGTGGAACATTGACAGCGTCCTTGAAGCCAACAACGCAGGCGACTATAAACTGACCAGCATCAAAATGGACAAGGTGGAAGCCGACATTTTTGAGCCTGCCGGAATGACTTTCGACGCACTTGAAAATTTCGCTGTGTATGTGAAAACCAGTACCCTGCCTGAAATCAAGGTGGCCTATAAAGACCCCATCCCTGACGGCACCACCGTTCTCTCGCTGGACTTGAGCGGCGATGAATTGGCCCCCTATGTCAACTCACCCGATTTCAGCATCCTGCTAAAAGCCAACACCAGTGCCCCGATCGAGCAGGAAATAGGCTTGCACGTGCGCGCCCATTATCAGCTGAAAGTGGAACTGGAGTAAAATCCCGTTCCTTTACCCCTGAAATTCAAACAGGCATTCGCTGGCAGACCCCATCTGCTGGCGGGTGCCTTTTACTTTTATAATGGGACTGAATGCTGCGCCCATCACCAGGTTGCCTGCACATGGGGATAATGCAAATCCCGATCTGTCAGGCCATTTTCGATATCAGCGGCAGCCGTACGGTATTGAGCCAAAACTCCCAGATGCTGGTTACCGCCTCCTGAATATGGTCGAGGCTGAAAGGCTTTACCACATAGCAATTGGCACCGAGGGAATAGGCATTGTCAATGTCGGTTTGGATATCGCTGCTGGTGTACACCACCACCGGGATGCGGCTCAGCTCCTTGTAATTTTTCAGATGGCGGAGGAAATCGAGCCCGCTCACCCTGGGTAAATTCAAATCCAGGATCATGAAATCAGGCACGTTTACAAATACCCCATTCTCTCTTTCAGTCAGGTATTCAAGCGCATCATCACCGTCGCCGCGCACAATGATGCAACAATTCGGGCGCAGCTGCATTATCACTTCATGGATAAGCCGGACATCGCCTGGGTTGTCCTCAATCAGCAGTACGCGCGCTTCTCGGTTCATTGTCTGGGGGATTAAACGTTTGATTTCAGGTGGTGCGTTTGGAATTTCAGAGCTTCTAATGCGCAGTGCACTCCCTTTTAATCCACCAAAGTTACGGCAAAATTCGATGAATGCAAGCCGGGGTTTGATTAAACACGTGCCTTGGTGAGCATGGCTGGGGGGCAAGCAGAGAATTTTAATGCCCCTTACCAGTCAGCAGGCAGCCGCTTGGGCTGTTAATATTATTAAATGTCGGCCATGTTCAAAAAAAAATCCGAATTGTATATCGGTGCAGTCAATTTGATTCAGGCGGGCTGTGCCAAGTGTTGTCGCATAG
>CBDTVD010000190.1:0-4381 GCA_965363965.1 uncultured bacterium | reverse complement strand
CTCGCCATAGCCGCGGCCCTGCTGATTTCAGCTGGGGCCAACTGGTTTTTGGTGCGATACCTGGCTCGGCGCAAAGTGCTCGATGTGCCCAATGAGCGCAGCAGCCACACTCGGCCCACGCCCCGCGGCGGCGGCATTGGCATTGCCCTGGGCACCTCGGTGGTATTGATGCTGCCGTTCATCAGCCAGGCAATCATGCCGCTTTTGCTCATCAGCCTCGCGATGGGGGCAGTTGGCTGGGTTGACGATGTCAAAAAAGGAATACCAAGCGGCCTTCGCGCTGGCCTTCAGCTTGTTGCAGCTGGTTTGATTTTATATTTATACGGCCCCATGGAGCAGCTGCCCCTGCCAGCCCCCCTTGATGTCAGCCTCGGTTACTGGGGTTATCTGCTGGGCTTTTTGTGGATAGTAGGCATCACCAACATCTACAATTTCCTGGATGGCATAGATGGCATCCTCGGTGTCCAAACCTTGATAGCCTGCCTCGGCATCATACTGCTCTTCAGCAACCCGATTGTCATCGGCCTGGCCTTTGTGCTGGGGGCAGCATCGCTTGGGTTTCTGCTGTTCAACTGGCACCCAGCCAAAATTTTCGGTGGCGATGTCGGCTCTTATTTCCTCGGCTTTCTGCTGGCCGGCCTCCCTTTTCTGGAGCAGAGATCAACTTCTGGGTCTCAGTCCTTCTTTTTGATGGCCATGCTGCTGTGGTTCTTTCTGGCTGATGGTGCATACACCATGGTGCGCAGGGCATTGAAAGGCGAGAAGGTGTGGACAGCCCACCGCAGCCACATTTATCAGCGATTGGTAATTTCTGGATGGCGGCACAGCACAGCCGTTCTATACATGGCGGGCCTATGCCTCCCTATTGTTTTGCTGCTGATGAACTTGAAAACTGAAGGGCGGACCACCTTGCCCGCAGCCTATTGGCTGGTACTGGGGCTTGCCCTGCTGCTGGCGGTGGTCTATCAGCAAACAGCGGTGATGGGGGAACGGCCCCAGAAAAACAATCCATAAAAAAAAGCGAGACTTACCCAGGTTTCAGGTAAGCCTCGCTATTGTTCGTTTCAGGCTGGCCGTTAAGCCCTTCGCGCCATTACTTCTTTTTGCTCCGCGCTTTTTGCATGGCAATCTCGCCAATGTTAATCATCTTTTCTTTATCCTTGAACCCGCTGGTCATATAGACAACATTACGCTTCTGGTCGAGGAATACAAGCGTTGGCACACTGGTTACCCCCCAGTTGGTAAGGCGGAGATTATTTTTCAGGTCGCTGGCGTTGATTTTATGGCTTACAAAGTTTTCATTGTACATTTTTACCACGTCAGGGTCCAGCAGGCTGGTTGACAGCATTTTTTTGCTGTTGAGGCAGTTGTCTCCATAAACCAGGATGAACAGTGGCTTCTTTACATCGCGGGCCGTGTTGGCAGCGTCAAACCAAGTGCCTTCTACGAAGTTGATGCCGGGGCCAACCGCAGGTGCGCTTTGGCCGAGTGATGCGCTTGCCCACGAGATGATGAGCAAGGTGATGAGGGAGTATATTTTCTTCATTGGTTGGGGTCAGAGTAAGGGGCGGATAGAGGTTTGTTTATAAGGGGGTGCCCTGCTTCAATATAAAGGGCATTGGGGCTGAAATTGTTCGGCTGCTTTTTTAAAATGTTGTGGTGATGATTATATGCTCAGTTCAAAAGGCAATAGCCGCGCCAACAGTAAAAGATCGGGGTGCAATGGTGTTGCCCATCACCTCCATCCATTCACTGTTAAGCAGGTTTCTTGCCCCTGCTGATACTTGCAATGTGCCGCTGCTCTTTCGGGCTATCGTGGCCTGTGCAAACACATCTACGGTTCCCCCAGCCGAATAGTTTTTCCAGTAATCATCCTGGCCGAGGCCGTCAATCAGATTAATGAAAAACTGGTCCATGCTCAGGAATCCGCTCACTTGCCGGTAATCCAGTATCAGATCGAAGTTTTTATGCCTTAAACCGACTGACGACCGAAAAATGTGGCTGCGCCGATATGGCAGATATCGGGCCAAAGTGCCTGTATCCGTGCCAGTTCCAAAATTCAGATTCACGGGAAGGCTGTATGTATATCCAGCCTGGGCCAAAAGCTCGAAGCCCCTGCCAAGCGGCAGAATTCCGCCCGCAACAGCTTCAGCACCTTTCACCTGGGCGCGCGTAACGTTGCGTGCTGAAAAGCCCAGGAACTTGAGCAGTTGAGTGGGGGGCGTGCCTGGCGGAGCATAAAGCCCGAAACGGAATTCAATCATCTCGGTAAATTCAGCCCAATATCCGCTAAGCTCGAAATTCAGCCGCGCAGCGCCCAAGGCAACCGACTGGTTGAATCCTATTTCTGCCTGCCAGCCGCTTTCAGGCACCAGTCCAGGGCTTGGAAAAATTTTGAGTGCCCCTGCAGATGTTGTGGTAAACAGTTCAGAAACACTGGGATGCCGAAAACCCTCACCAAGCATCGCCCGCAATGCTGTGCCCTTCCAGGGTTTCAGGTTGGCACCTATGCGGAAAACCGGCACCCTGCGCCACGCTGTATCATCAATCCTGAAAGTTTCGTACCTGGCACCTGCCTCAAGCCTGAGTTTCTTCAGCTGGACGGACGATTGCACAAAAGGGGCAAAGTTCAAAAGCTGATGGTTGCCGAAAATCTCCGCACTCCGTGTGGATTGCAGGTTGGTTGCCAGTCCATAGGTCAGCGTGTAATATAAACTATCGCCAAATCGCTGAGATGTTTTGCCGAAATACTCGGCAAACAGGCCATTTGCCAGGCTGCTGGCCGCTGGTGCAGAGCGATTATCCGTAGCAAACAGCCTCGCCCGAATTGTATGCATCTGGGTTGTGCTCTGCTTATACACCGCACTGCCATCGGCATGGTATCGCACTATGTCCAGCGGCTGGGCAGTGCCCGCATAGGGCAGGTAAGGCTGCGATACATTCTGGCTGAAGAGA
Source organism: uncultured bacterium (assembly GCA_965363965.1). Classification (GTDB taxonomy): domain Bacteria; phylum Bacteroidota; class Bacteroidia; order CAILMK01; family CAILMK01; genus CBDTVD01. The sequence goes on along the minus strand of CBDTVD010000190.1, from coordinate 1,426 downwards.
AAATTGCTTCCTTTATTGTGATAATAGCCCGCTGAGGCTGAGAGCTGCAGCGGCTTTTGATTTGCTGCCGAGCTGGCGATTTTCCCATAGACCCTGTATCCGCCAGTAGAATCTGACATCCTGTAACTGTCATCACCCCACACTCGGCCAGCCAACAGTAGAGTGAAGTTTTTTTGCGCCGAGCCCATGTATCCGAAAACATCTTGTCGGGTGGGGATGCCTGTACGCCATCGGGCCTCATTTCTTTGGGGCTGGCCATAAAACTGCACCTGGCTGCCGATTTTGCCCTCGAAATTCTTAGCTGGGGTCAAAACCCCCGCGCTGATTACCCCCTCCAGTGCCGAGGAACCGTACAGTGCCGAGGCTGGCCCTTTCAAAACACTTATGCCAGAGAGCACCTCCAGCGGCAGATAGTCCCATTTGATGTCCCCGGCGTCGGCAGAAATCAAGGGCATGCCATCAAGCGTCAGCATGGTGCGCGTTCCTGAGCCGTAACTGAATCCGCTGATGCCGCGTATGTTCACCTGGCCTTTCATCACCACCAGCCCTGGCACATTTTCCAATGCTCGGCTGGCATCGGTGGTCTGCCTGGCACCAATTGCCTCTTTGTCCAAGTGGGCCATTGCCTGCACCTGGTCTTTTTTTCTGCCTTCCAGTTTGTCGGCGAAAATGGTTACTGCTTCAAAATGAGTAATTGGCGGTAATGTTTCATATGAAATCAGCAATAGCCTGCTGAGATAGACTGTCCCCGGCAATTTGCTTATGGGGAAAAACGCAGGCAGATAACCCTCTTTTTCAATTCTGATCATTTCGATGCTGTCGGCGATGGGTACAGTTGCTTCCCCCATCATGCCTGTCAGTATCCAGTTATCTGAAAGAACCGCAGGGGACATTGGCGCGCGTTGGCTTAAAGGAACAATCCGCGCCTCCTTCACTGGCATCCCAGTGGCCGAATCCAGCACAGTAACTTGCCACGTCCGCTGCTGGGCGAACCCTGTCGCATGGATGGCGAGCATTAACAGCAAAAGCGTGCATTTTTGCAGATGGCGCGGGCACCCAAACATCCGCCCAAAATTAATAGCTTTTTGTGAGCACCGAAATTTTTCACCAGATTGCCCTCACGCAGGTTCCAGGCATAGGGCCCAAGGGTGCCCGCCAGCTGATTGCCCACTGCGGCGGGGCCGAGAATGTTTTTCGCCGGTCGACTGCTTTCCTCACCAAAATCCAGGGCATCGGGGCAGGGCAGGCAAAGGCAATCAAAGAATATGACGATTGGGAACGGCTGGAGGCTGGATACAGCAAATGGGCCGAAGAAGGAATCGAGGTAATTACCCTGCAATCGCCGGAGTATCCTGCAAAACTCAAAGCCATCGGCGAGGCTCCGCTCATTCTCTATCGCCGAGGAAAACCGCTCCAGCCAAACGGC
>CBDTVD010000189.1:0-4387 GCA_965363965.1 uncultured bacterium | reverse complement strand
GGGCACCCCCCAAAACATGCAGGATAACCCTGTTTATCACAATGTTGTACTCCAGGTGAGCCAATTCCTCGGCCAGCGAGCCGCCGAAGCCCGAAAAGCAGGAATAGCTGATGTGATTGTTGACCCTGGCTTCGGCTTTGGCAAAACAATCGCGCAGAATTACAGCCTGCTGAAGGGGCTGCCGGAAATTGCGCGGCTGACAGGCTGCCCCGTGCTGGCTGGCATCAGCAGAAAGCGAATGATTTGCGGCGTGCTCGGGGTGCCACCTGCAGATGCACTCAATGGCACAACAGCAGCGCATGTAATCGCGTTGCAGCGTGGGGCACACCTATTGCGTGTGCACGACGTGAAAATGGCAGTGGAAGCAATCCGAATCGTAAAGGAATATCATGCAGCTCCTTGATATCGGGTTTCTTGATTTTCGGCTGCTGGATGCAGTAGATATCCTGCTGGTTGCCCTGCTGCTTTTTGCACTCTATCGGATTGTGCGGGGCAGTGTGGCCCTCAACATTTTCATCGGCTTTCTGCTGATTTATCTGCTGTGGTTTATTGTGGATGCCCTGCAGATGAGGGTGCTGGCCAGCATACTCGACCAATTTACCAGCGTCGGGGTCATTGCCCTGCTGATTGTGTTTCAGCAGGAAATCAGGCGGTTTTTGCTGATGCTGGGCAAAAACAGGATGATTTTGGCCAATTCCACCTGGTGGAGGCAGATTTTGCCCTGGAACTGGCGAAACATCCAGGGAACAAGTTTGAACTTTAACGAGATTGCCGAGGCCTGCCGGCGGATGAGTTTATCCAAAACAGGCGGCCTGATTGTACTCGGCAGGGCCAGCGACCTCAAATTCTGGTACTCCACAGGTGTAAAAGTGGATGCAGAGCTGAATGCCCGAATGCTGGAGAGCATCTTTTTTAAGAACAGTCCCCTGCACGATGGTGCCGTAGTGCTGGTCAATGACCGCATCAAAGCAGCCAGCTGCATTTTGCCTGTGAGTGAAAGGACCGACCTCCCCCTTGACTATGGCCTCCGCCACCGCAGTGCGCTCGGCATTACTGAGCAGACCGATGCCTTTGCCATCATCATCATTGAGGAGACTGGCCGAATCAGCATCGCCAGCCGAGGCGAAATTGTCAGCGGCTTGAGCCAGGAAAATCTTGCCCAAACGCTCGCAAGCGAGTACAATGAAAGGCTGATGGAAGAAGTGGAGCAGGAAGAGGCCTAATGCCCGGGCATATGCACCAGCCATCCATCTGCTGAGTGCACCAGCAAAATCGGCGCACCATCCGCACTGCGGCCAGCGCCGCGCAGCATCACTTCAGCCGTATCCTTTCGCTGCCGAACATCAATCACTTCTATTTCCACTTCTCGGGCTGAGTTGGCGGGGGTATCAGTTGTCAGACGCTCGACAAAAGCAAGCATCTGCTGAGTTTCAGGGGTGCTGACTTGTTTGGCTGCCTCCCAATCGTGCTGCTGAAGTGCGATCGCGAAACGCTGGGCAACCTCACTTGGGTTGCTGCTTGATGAAGAACATCCGGCAAAAGCGAGAACAATTGCCCATGCAAGGGCGTTATTTCCCCACAATTTGCCCGAATAGCGCATGCCGAACGGCGAACTTACGACCCCCAAACCCATAAATTTTCAGCAAGGCTGAAAGTCGGGGGATGAATACAAGTTCAATCAGCTAATCTTTTTTTGGATTTAGTAAAGCATTTTGCCAGGGTGCAGGTGTTTCTCATGTATGGGTTCAGCCCTTACCTCAGTTAGCAATTTTAACTTAGAAATGGTGTCGTTCAATCTTGGCTCGACTTTGGAAAGTGGGGCCAGTCTAAACCAAAACAATTTTTTGAACGCAGAAAATAATTTTCAAAGGGCAAAACAAAACGTGCCCCTTCGATATTATTCCCTATGTACAAACCTTTAAACTAAAAGCGCATATGAAAAAAGCATTACACATAGCAATCGGGCTGATGGCCCCCTGCCTGCTCAGCCTGCAGGCGATGGGGCAAAGTGCCCAGAGCGACATCGTGGTTAACGATTCGTTCAAATACCAGTCGAACATCGACTATCGGAACTTCACCGAAGCATATGATATTGATACCAGCAACGGTTTTCCAGCAGCCAGTTTCGTCATTCGTGATGGGGGTGCAGGAAACGACGCTGACAACATGCCCACCATCTTGAAGGACTTGGTTATCAAGACCACTAATGGAAGCGCTATCTGCCACCTGAGCCTATATAACACTAAAGGTGTAGAGCTTGATGAAGCCGATGTGCAGGGAAACAACACGGTTGTATTCAACAACCTGAATTACACCGTGCCTGATGGCGGACAGGATACGCTGGTGGTGCTGGTTACATTTCTGCAAAATGCTGTAGAGGACAATGACCAGTTTAAATTCACCATCCAAAGTGCGACTGTACCCAACAGCAACTCCTCGCAGTTTGCGCAGAGCAACGCAGGCGGAGCATCAAGCTCAACTTCGGGCGACATCAACCGGATTGAAATTGTAGGCACCAGGCTGGTTTTTTCAACCCAGCCCAGCGTTCAGGCATATATCAACTCCAAACTGGCCAGCCCCCCTGTAGTTTCAGCCGTAGATGACAGCGGCCGGACTGACAAGGATTTCAATGGCACAATCACCCTTGTGCGCAAGGGAAACAGCACCACAGGCCTGGCAGGCAACACCGAAACTACGGTTGAAGGACAAGCTTTTTTCCTCGACCTCACGCTTTCTACACGTGGCACTTACCGCCTGTATACCACCAATACCCAGGGCCTCACCAATGATTCAAGCCTCCTGATCACCGTTGTTCCGCCCCCCGCCAAACAATGGGATGGAGAAGCAGGAACAACCGATTGGGACGACAGCCTGAACTGGTACCCCAATGGTGTGCCCAAATTCTATGACAATGTGCTGCTGAACAACGCATTTTTAACCACCAATTACACTGTCAATATCTTTAACAACACAGTGCACCAGGTGAACAGTGTGTATGTAACGCCAACTTTCGGCAGCATCATCACCCTGCAAATCCCCACTTCCAATTCAACAGCCAACACGCTTGATATCCGTGGCAACGACCCAAGCCCATCAGGCAACAACCAAAACCGCCTGCAAATTGACAATGGCGGAATGGTCATCAACAGCAGTGCGGCTTTATCGACACAACATGCCATACGGTTAAACCCGTCCGTAAGCAACCTGCGCTTCAGAATCAACAATGGCGGACGATACATCCACCGCACCCTGACCATGCATACCGACCTGGTGAAAAAACTCCAGATTGAAAGCAGCAATTACAGAGGCATTTTCGAGTTCGACGTGCCCGGCACCGCAACTTATGCCATCTACATTGCCAATGCAGGATATCCGACCCTTGTGCTGAGCCGCAACCCCAACGGAAACTACAGCGGCACCGGCACAGCCACCCAAACACTCCGTGTTTTCGGAGACCTGCTGGTTAACGGAAATGTTGACCTGACCCCAGCTATCGGTACCATACGCCTCTATGGCAACCTGATCAACGGCGGAACCTTCGACCCATCTGCCAGCACACTGCTGGTGATGAACGGAGCCGACCTGCAATCAGTCAGCGGAAACGGTACATTCAAGATAGACAGGCTCGAAATTAACAATGCTGGTGATGGTGTCCGCACCAACGTCAGTTTCAGGATTGAGAACTCCACAGGCAGTTACCTGCGCATGACGGACGGAATATTGTACACCTACAGTATCCTTGGCCTCAGCAACCCCATCACATTGGGTACCAACACCACCATTACTGGCGGCGGATACAACAGCTTTATTGAAGGCCAGCTGACCAAAGAAACCAACTTTACCAGCAACTTTTTCATCCCGCTGGGTGAGGACAGTTTCTATCGGCCGCTTGCCCTGCAGCCTACCTCAACTGACCCAACATCATATCAGGTGCGTTATTACCGCGAAAGCCCAAACCCGCAATATCCCACCAACAAAGTGGACAGCACACTGGCAAAAGTGAGCACTGTTGAATACTGGACAGCCTATCGCGCTCCGCTTGCCGGAACAACTACACCAGCTAACGCTTTCATCAGCCTTTATTATGGCCCAACCAGCTATGTTGGCCCAACCAATCAGGCACTCAATGACCTCGAAGTAGCCTACTTTAAAGGAAATGAGTGGACAGGCCTCGGCGGCACAACCACCGGAAATCAGCAGATGGGCTTTGTAAGGAGCCTGGTTTCAGCCGCAAGTTTTGGGGTATTCACCCTCGGCAGCACCAGTTTCCTCAATCCCCTTCCAGTTGAGCTGATTGCATTCAGCGGATTGCTGCAAGGCCGTGATGTGCTGCTTAACTGGAGGACTGCCAGTGAAACCAACAACCGCGGGTTTGAAGTTCAGCGCA
>CBDTVD010000188.1:0-4394 GCA_965363965.1 uncultured bacterium | reverse complement strand
GGAGCCCCTGTCCTTCGTCGGGCAATTCAATGGCCGAGAAATTGAAATTCAGGCAATATCCAATTCCATCAGTTCAGCGCTTGGTCTGGAAAAAGGCTGGGCCAAAGGTCAGCAAGACTATGATGCCGCACAGACTTTCCTTGCTGAGCGAATGGAAGAAATTGGCATTTTCCTGTTCAAGAACGGAGTGGTCGGCAACAATACGCATTGGAAAATTGAAGTCGACGATTGCAGAGGCTTTGTGCTGGTGGATGAATATGCCCCCTGCATGTTTGTGAACAATGCCGACTCTAAAGCTGCGCAGATGTTCACAATTGCCCATGAACTGGCTCATATCTGGACGGGCCACTCGGCAGGCTTTGACTTTGCCGATTCTGCTATTGATTTGCCAGGAATAGAAAAGGCATGCAATGCCATAGCGGCCGAGTTGCTGGTGCCTGCGGCGGAGTTTGCAGGAATATGGAATAACAATGCCCCTGCCCTTGCCAGACATTTCAAAGTGAGTGAATCCATGATTTGGACACGGGCAGTAACGATGAAATTGGTGTCGGCCCAGCAATACAGGGCCGAGATCGTAAGGTTGAAGGCCGCTTACACAGAGGCCCTGGCAAACCGGAGTGCAGGCGGTGGAAACCACTAAACCAATACTTTAAAGCGCCTGGGCCGAGCATTCTCTCAAAGAATTTATGCTGCGGTTAAATCAGGCGAATTGCTCTACAAAGAGGCCTATCAGCTCACCGATTTGAAGGGAGAGACATTTGAGAAATATATGCGCTCTGCCATATGAAATATCTGTTGGATACCAGTGTTGTTTCTTCAGGCTTATAAGATGCACTGAACCAAGTGGAGCCCTGGGGGTTATTATCCTCACGCTCTCACCACATAACCAGTAACCCGCCCAATGACTCTGCAAAAAGTTGACTTCGACCAAGATGCTGCCATCATCTATTACTCTGTTGCTCATGCTGCAGCGGGCCAGCTGCACATTGACATTCAGGATGCATTGGAAGACACTCAGGTTGTGCTGCCTGAGCCGGTTGAGCTGAAGAGCGAGTAAACCTGCTCAGCCCCTCAGATACACTCGGCGCACCCGGCTGGGGATGCGTGCCATTAATTCATACGGAATGGTGCCTATTGCCTTTGCCATATCGGTAAGGGTGCATCGTTTGCCGAAAATCTCCACCACATCGCCTTCCTGGCAGTCAATTCCTGAGACGTCGATCATCGACATATCCATGCAGATGTTTCCTATTGTAGGCGCCAATTGGCCGTTCACCATCACCTTCCACCCTCCATTGCCCAGCCTCCGGTCGAGGCCATCGGCATAGCCGGCGCCGATTGTCGCAATCCGCCGTCGCTTGTCGAGTTTCCCGCTGGTGCCATATCCCACGCTTTCGCCTGAGGGCACTTCCCTTATGCTCAGGATTTTTGAAGTCATGCTGAGCGCTGGGCTGAGTTTTTCATTCAGCGTTCCGCTGGTTTCCAGCCCATACAGTCCGATGCCCACCCGCACCATTTCATACTGCGCAAGTGGGTGCCGAGCTATGCCGCTGGTGTTGAGCAGGTGTCGGAGGATCGGCTCAATTTCCGGCTGGGCAAACCTGCGATAATACTCAGCTTCTGCCACCGCAACCTGATGGGCCATCCGGTTGAATTGGCTGATTTGCACCTGGGTAAACTCATCCATGCTGGGGTCTTCGCTGCCCGATAGGTGGCTGTAAACCCCCTCGATGTTAAATGGCCGCCTGCCCTCATCATAAAAATACTCCAGGGCCTCTGCCAGCTGATCTTCATTCAGCCCCAGCCTGTGCATCCCTGTGTCGAGTTTCAGATGCACGTTTAATTCTCGGTTATATTCCGACCTTGCAATTTGGGCAAAATGCCGCAATCCTTCAAGCGAGTGAATGGAAACGCTCAAGTTCCCTCTCACCAATTTCCGGAATTCAGCCGGCTGCGGACTCATTACAAGTGTGGGTGCGAATATGCCCTGCTTTCGCAGCGCAATCGCCTCGTCCGTATAGGCGACTGCCAGAAAATCTACCCCTCGGTGAACCAGTTCGTTGGCAATTTCAACCTGCCCTGCCCCATAACTGAGGGCTTTGACCATCGCCATGATTTTTGTACCTGGCCGCAGCAGACTTCTGAATACCGTCAGATTCTCCCCGACAGCGTTCAGGTCTATGTGCAGCAGCGTGCTGTGGGTGGCGGCCACCAGTTCATCAGCAACTCGGCCAAGTTTGAATGCCGATGAGCCTTTCACCAGCACCGTTTCATCACCAAAGGCAACAGATGGCAGCACATCCAGCAATGCCTCTGTGGAAATGTAAGCGATTGCATCCCCCCCGAATTGGCCGAGATGCTGAGTCATCTGCGGCCCAACGCCGATAACGCGGCTGACACCGGCAGCCCTAAGCAGTTGTGCGGCCTGTGCATACCGCTCTCCTTCACCTATTCCGCTGCCCAGTATGTCGCTGAGGATGACTGTCCGCTTATCATGCTGATGCTGGGTGCTGAGGGTATCGAGGGCGAGGCGCAGGCTGGTGAGGTCGCTGCTGGCCACATCTCTGATGATGGTGGTGTTATTCGGGCCCTGCAGAATTTGCAGCCTGTCCTCAACTCTGGGGCCACCATCGGTCAGCAGCAGGAGGCCTGGATATCCCCACTGGAACCAATCCTGCTGGCTGAGCCAGCCCGCCACACTCAGCATGTTGCCAACGGGCTGAACGATCTCGAGCATATCGAAAACGCAGATACCCTTCGGCTGGAAAGAGTAAACATCTCCATCCTCAACATTTACTCCGTCTGTAGGATGATACTTTGACGTTGCAGTCGGAATTTTTCCCCGCCAGCCATGCTCGGTCTTCGATACCTGGATGTATGCATCAGTTGCAGAGAGAAAGCCCCAGTCTATTTTTCGGATAGGGTAGGGGGCAAGTGCCTGGCCGATGATGGGGTCATCCGCGGGGCACACCACAAAATCGCAGCCTTTGAACAGGATTGCTTTTTCATCGGCCAGGTGCTGCTTATCCCTGAAGGCCGCCAGGTGGGCATCGCCCAGCATGGTGAATATTCCAGAAGTAGGCTGAATCATCGCTTCGAGGTTTTCCATTTCGCCCGGCTGGCTGATGCCGGCCTCGATGAAAGCGTACTGAGTTTCTTCGGGGATCGCCCAAACGCTCAGCGCCACCCCGATTTGGCTATTGTAACTCCCTGGCGAGCGATAGGCATTATCAGCCCCTAAATATTCAGCCGTCAGCTGATACAGCCAATCCTTTACATGGGTTTTGCCATTGCTGCCTGTGATGCCGACTACATGTCCATCATGCTGAGTCCTGCGCCAGCGGGCCAAAGCCTGAAGACCATCAAGTGTGCTGCCGCATTGCGGGCTCAGCAGCCAGGCATCGGCGGGCAGCTCTTCAGCTTGAGCGAGGGCTGCCTCCTCGACCAGAAACATCCTTACCCCCTTGGCATATACTTGGGCGAGGTATCGGTGCCCATCACCGGTAGCGGTTTTCAAGGCGATGAACATGGTCTCGGCTGGCGAGTGCACCAGAGCCCGGCTATCGATGTGGAGGTTGACCAAGCGGGGGCTGCCCTCACCTGCCTGCAACACCTTCAGCAGGTCGGGATAAAATTGGCTGAGTGGGAATCCCTGATTCATTTGCCTGTACTGCGAAACTACGGTGGGCCTAATTTTGCCCCCCTGCATTCAGCACCCCGCACCCGATTTTGAGCATCGAAGCACGCGTCCTCACCAAAACCTACGGCACCCAGCGCGCCGTGGATGGCATCAGCTTTTCGGCGGCCAAAGGCGAGATTGTCGGCTTCCTCGGCCCCAACGGTGCCGGCAAAAGCACCACCATGAAAATGCTGACCGGTTACCTGTCGCCCACCAGCGGTGAAGCCCGTGTGGCAGGACATGACATAGTGGAAGAAAGCATGGCCGTGCGCCGAGCCATAGGCTATCTGCCGGAGCACAACCCCCTATACCTTGAACTGTATGTGCGCGAGTATCTGCACTTTATTGCCCGCCTGGACGGCTACCAGGGGGATGCCAAAAAACGAATCGGCGAACTGGTAGAAATCACCGGCCTGGGCAAAGAGCAGCACAAACGGATAGGGCAGCTCAGCAAAGGCTATCGCCAGCGGGTGGGCCTCGCTCAGGCACTTCTCCACGACCCTGAAGTCCTGATCCTCGACGAACCTACCAGCGGCCTCGACCCCAACCAAATCCTTGAGATCAGGAATGTAATCAAGCAGAACGGGGCTGAAAAAACTGTACTGCTCAGCACCCACATCATGCAGGAGGTGCAGGCCATGTGCAGCCGGGTGATCATTATTGCTGAAGGGCGAATAGTAGGTGACGGCGCTGTGGATGAACTCACCGCCCAGGC
>CBDTVD010000187.1:0-4408 GCA_965363965.1 uncultured bacterium | reverse complement strand
CTCACTACAGAGGAGGCGACCCAAAAGGTAAATGAGATATTGGCACAGCTGACACCCAATCAAATTCAGCAAGTGGTCGAGTCGAGCCTTTCGCGTTTACAGAATAGAATGTCATCAAGCGAAGATGCAGAAGCGGACCCAGAAGAAACGGCTTCCGCCAAAAGGCTTGACACGGGCAAAGAGGCAGAGGAATTCTTCAAGGAGAAATACGAAGCTAAACATGGTCCTCTAAACGACGAGCGAACTACCCACAAGGGCTATGATTTCAGCAATGGTGAAAAGCAATATGAAGTAAAGGCAGGCGACAATTTCATCTTCACCCCCAATGAACTCCACTGTGCCACCCACAATCTCAAAACTTGGCACTTGGCTATTGTGGATATAGCATCAGAAACAGTCAAAATTTACAGAGCATCTGATGTCGTCAGAACAATGCTCAGGGAGGCATTCCCTCTATTTAGTATTCATTTTAAAGGCCGCACTGGCAATGTAGAGCCCATGGAGCAATTGCGCTAAACCTCCCCGCGAATGCAAAGCGGCCTCCAAAATTCAGGGCAATTGCGCGGTATTCTTTCCCCCGCCTCTCCTTACCTTCGCCCATTGAGATATGCTGGTGAAAACCTTTGGCTCGGCCGTCTATGGAGTGGACGCGCGGACCATCACCATCGAGGTTAATGTTGATCAGGGTGCTGGCTATCATTTGGTCGGCCTGCCAGACAATGCCGTTAAGGAAAGCCAGCACCGCATCGAAAGTGCGCTGACCCAAAGCGAGTTCAGCGTTACTCGGCGAAAAACGGTCATCAACATGGCCCCGGCCGATATCCGCAAAGAGGGCAGCAGTTATGATCTGCCTATTTCCATCGGCATCCTGGGTGCCACCGGCCAGCTGGACCCCGATGTATTCAAGGAGTTCCTGATTATGGGCGAGCTTTCACTGGATGGCGGCGTGGTGCCCATCAAAGGCGCCCTGCCCATTGCCATCCAGGCCCGCAAGGAAGGTTATCGCGGGCTTATCCTGCCCGAGGCCACTGCCCGAGAGGCGGCGATAGTAGATAAACTCGAAGTCTATGGCGTAAAAACCCTCATCGAGGCAGTCGGGGTGCTGGCGGGCAACGGCTCGGTGCAGCCCACCATCGTCAATACCCGCGATGAATTTTTCGACAGCGTGGGCCAGTATGAACACGATTTCAGCGATGTAAAAGGGCAGGAAAACATCAAGCGGGCACTCGAAATTGCGGCAGCCGGCGGGCACAACGTCATCCTGATTGGGCCCCCTGGTGCTGGCAAAACCATGCTGGCCAAGCGGCTGCCCACCATCCTGCCCCCGCTGAGTTTGCATGAGGCCCTGGAAACCACCAAGATACACAGCGTGGCCGGTGCCCTGCGCAGCGGCGGTGCCCTGGTGGCCCGCAGGCCTTTCCGCAGCCCCCACCACACTGTCAGCGATGTGGCACTGGTGGGCGGCGGCAGCATCCCCCAGCCTGGCGAAATCAGCCTGGCACACAACGGCGTCCTCTTCCTCGATGAACTGCCCGAGTTCAAGCGCACCGTGCTGGAAGTCCTCCGCCAGCCGCTTGAGGAAAGGATGGTTACCGTCTCCAGGGCCAAAATGTCGGTCGATTACCCCGCCAGCTTCATGCTCGTCGCCAGCATGACTCCCTGCCCCTGCGGCTATTATAACCACCCTGAGAAAGAATGCCTGTGCCCGCCTGGCACTGTGCAGCGATACCTCAACCGAATCAGCGGCCCATTGCTCGACCGGATTGACCTGCATGTCGAGGTGGTGCCGGTCAACTTTGAGGAATTGGTGCGCCCCCAGGCCGCCGAGCTCAGCGAGCACATCCGCAATCGAGTAATCGCTGCCCGAGACCGCCAGACCACTCGCTTTAAAAACCACGATGGCCTGCACAGCAACGCCCAGATGAGCAGCCGGCAGAGCAAAGAAATCTGCGTGATATCTGATGCTGGCACCAACCTGCTGAAAACCGCCATGCAGCGGCTCAACCTCAGCGCCCGCGCCTATGACCGCATCCTAAAAGTCAGCCGCACCATCGCCGACCTCGCCGGCACCGACGACATCAAAATAGAGCACCTCGCTGAAGCCATCCAATACCGCTCCCTCGACAGAGAGAATTGGGCGGGGTGAGGGGGGGTTACCCCACCATTAAATAGTGCGTACTCCGGCCGCCGGCGGGGCCGGGTGCCAAGACCGCGAGGTTAACGAGGGATTGGATGTCGCGCAGTGCCGTGTCGGGGCTGCATTTGCACATTGCGGCCCATTTCTTTACAGTCAGCTTGCCATCGAAGTCATCCAAAAGCAGGTTAAGCATTTTGATTTGCCTGGGATTGAGAGCCAGGTGTGCCTGTCGGCGCCAAAATCGTTCTTTTTCCAGAACCTTATCCTGTTCGGCCCGCCCTGCCCTGATGGCACCCTCCAGCCGTGCAAGAAACCATGCCAGCCACCCAGTGATATCGAGGTTGCCTTTCTGGGTATGCTCAAGGATGGAATAATATTCTTTTCGGTGATGATGGATTACCTTGGATAAACTGTAGAAACGGTGGGGTGACCCATCAGCCCGCGCCAATTGCAGTTCGCCAATGGCACGGCCAATCCTTCCATTGCCATCTTCATAAGGGTGAATGGTGAGGAACCATAAGTGGGCAATACCCGCCTTCAGATTGCCATCCAGGGAATCATCGGTGTTAAACCAATCCAAAAAAATATCCATCTCCTCCGCTACCTTGCTGGCAGGCGGTGCCTCAAAATGGACCACTTCGCGGCCATACCCGCCCGATATAACCTGCATGGGGCCTTTGTCATCAGTGCGCCATTGCGCAACCCTGATTTTTAGGAGACCACTGCGCCCCGTGGGGAAAATGGCGCCGTGCCAATTGTGCAGGCGTTCTTCTGTCAGCGGCGCCCCAGCCAGCAGCGTGGCGTCCAGCATCATTTCAACCATGCCCTCCGCATGGCGGTCTTTTGGGGGCAAGCCCGCAATGGGCAGGCCCAGCCGCTGGGCCAGCGATGACCTCACTGCTTCAATATTCAGCGATTCTCCTTCTATGGCCGCGGTGCTGGTAATCTCAGCAGTGAGTGCACGCTGAGAAGCAATCTGCTTTACCTCCAGTCCCAGTTCAGCCATTCCCCCAAGCAATTGCCCTTGAGCGTATGCCACCGCTGAGGTCTGCTTGAGAATTTCGCCTTCAGCCCAACGAAAGCCGGGCCATTCAGGTAATTGATGAATGTATCGAGTCATTTGGTTAACACCCCCCCTTGCGGCAAATATCCAGCCTATTCGCCGCAAAATGTGCGGAGATTAGCGCCAGCAACGCCTCAGCCCAAACTCTTCAGCGCCTCAATCACCTTGGGCCTGTGCGTGGCAAGGTTGGGCAAAAAACTGGGGTGGGGAATCAGCACCAGGCTGACTGGCTTGCCGTCACGCCCCATGGCCGAGATCAGATGCTTGCCCTCGGCATAGACGTCTTTTATCTTGCTCTTTTTCCAACCTGCGGCTTCAGGATAGATACCCGACAGAAAATCGCCGACCCGGCTGCCCAGGGCAAGGATTGTGCGGGGCTTTTGATGGCTGACCTGGGCATGGAAAAACCCAGTACACTTGCCAACGAAATTTTGATCGGCCCAGCCTGGGCTTTTTCCATTTTTTGCGTCGCTGGCAGGGCGCACCCCCATCAGGGCATTGGTATAAAAACAGTCCTCGGGTTTGATGCCAGCCTCCAGCAGCAGTTTCAGCAGGTTTCGCCAAGTGGCGCTGTCCTCACGCTCGCTCGATAGTTTTTTGTGCTTTGCAGCTTCAATATCCCGCTCGGTGCCGAAATCCTGGCCCAGCACCATGGTTTTCCCCATCGGGTACTCCCCCACCAGCTTTCCATCGTTATCCTTCAAAAGTCCGTCCCCGCCAGGAAAAAATGCCGTGCCAGAGTGAAAGTAACTTATCGGTTTCATGCGCTCGCCGTAATCCTGGGGCTCGAGGGTTTTGCTGAGCTGATGGAAGAGCTCAGGCTGGGCAGTGTTGCTATGCATGTTGGATGATGTGCTCCGGTTTTCGTCTGGCAAAGTAATGGCATAGGCGCTGAGACTCTATCACATAAAATTTGGTAGATGTCATCTGCCTGTCAATCAACCCCATATACCTGAAAATACACAATCCGCCACCGCGTGGCGGAAAATGCACCACCGCGTGGCGGAAAATGACTTCCGACTGATAATCAATCCGAACACTCGGCATTATTGCAGCACCTTCAGCCAATCAGGCTTTTTTAAATGCCTTATAATAATCTCCCCCATTGTTTCGGGCGGGATAGGTGGCCACTTCAGTGGAAATTTTCATTCCAGTTTTCAGCTTGAGCGATTCGCAGCCTTGGCCGAAAGACACGGTGGCTGCTGCTG
>CBDTVD010000186.1:0-4438 GCA_965363965.1 uncultured bacterium | reverse complement strand
CAGCAGGCCCTCGGCGGCCAGCTATGGGGATATATGGATGCGCAGACCAAATGGGGCCACTTGCTGCGCCTGCCCAGATACCCCATCCGCAGCTGGGGATACGCCTATTTCTACGATTTTTTTACACTCCTCCTCGGCATTGTGATGGGTGGTTTGGGGCTGCTGGCCATACCCCGCCCATCTATGCCCCATAGCCGATTGTTTAAGCTCTGTTGTTTTATCATCGGTGGGTTCTGTGCATTTGCATTGCTGTATAAAGGTGGCAGCCTGTTCAGCCTGGGGCGATATGTGCTGGCCTCACCCTTCGTCTGGGTGGCCCTTCCGCTGGCCCTTCATCAGTGGCCTGCACAAGGCAGGTGGCCATTGTGGCTCGGCCTGGGGGCGGCAGTGGTCGCCATTTTCACCTCGAATCTTTTTACGCACATCAGCCTGGCAGTGCAGGGCCTCGCACTCGGCATAGTGGTGGGGCTCATCTGGTGGTCAGGGTCGGCTGTCGGGGTGCAGGCTCCATTAAAAAAGGCCGTCCTCGGTGGCCTTTTCGTCATTGGCTGCCTTTTTCAGGGTTATCTGCTGCACCAGTTCTTCCTGGAAAAGTGGGTGGGCTGAACCGAGTGGGGGGGGGCAGTCAGCAATCCAATCCTTTTCAGGCTGATTTCAAAAGGGAATCGACCTCTTCATTTTACTGGCCTCGATATCCAATAGCCGATGCCAAGCACAGCGGCTGGATACACATCAGATTGATTGCGGTTTTCATGGGTGCCGAGCCGCGCATTTGCGCCGCCCTGCACATCCAGCAGAATCAGGTTTTCAAAAGTGTGCTGGTACCCCACCCGCATGGCCATTGACACCACATTTTGGTGAATCCGCTCCAGTTGGTCATAAATATGCAGATAATTGATGCCTCCGCCCAGGTAAACACCTGTGGTGTATGAATTTCCCTTTACAAATCCCTTCATCAGCACCTCGCCCATTCCCAGGGTCCAATAAGTGGTGCCGAAAAAATTGATTTCCAGGTTGGGGTGATAATAGCCTCGCGCATAAAAGGTGAAGTGGCTATCCAGCGGTGCCTGCCCGCTGATGCTGTATCGGGCCGAGAGCAAACTCAGCGGATGGGCCATCAGCCCGAAGCCCTGTGCACTTGCAGCACCGCCCAAGCCCAAACCCAACAAAATCAAAAGAATTGTCTTCATTTTTTTTTGGGTGATCAAAATCGTGATAGCCATATGCCCGCACCAACCACTGCCGCCGGAGAAACCTGCTGAATGTAAATCCAGCGCAATAGACCGTATGGCGTTGAAACCGCTATGTTTGCGCCAAGCTGCACATCCATCAAAAACTTGTCCTTGAAAGTGTGCTGAAAACCTGCCCGCATCGGCACCGCTATAATATCGCTTGCCCCGGAAAGTGAATATTCTGCTGAGCGAATGTAATACAGCCCGCTGGCGAAATAGGCCCCCGTGGTGCGGCTGTCGCCGTATAAATAGGCCTTGCCAAGAACCTCAGCCATCGAAACACCTACATACACATCCTCGCCAAGCCCGATGTTAAGCCGAGGATTGGTCCATGCCCTGACAGCAAGGGCAAAACTGGAATCAACAGGAACATGGACGCTAATACCGAGGCGGAGAAAAGGCAGCCCAACAGGGTGCCCCAGCACTGCCGCACCCTGGGCAGGCAATGCGGCAGGCGAGCAGGCCAGGCACAGCAGGATGAGGAGAATTTTCTGCATCGGGCTGGCAAGTTAAGGCCGCCCAAGCCAAAGCAGCCTCTTTAGCCCGCCTAATTTAAACTGAATAAGCCCACGGACAAAGCGCACCAACCTGCATGGCACGGCAATCGTCATTGGCCTGACCCTTATTTTTGACGGGGGAAAAATCCATTATCAAACTGAAACTGCCGAAGAAAAAAATCAAATGAAAAAATTATTATCGCTGCTTTTGCTGCTGCCGCTGGCCAGCCAGGCCCAGCAGGTGCCCGTGGTGCTGAAGTACAACCTGGGCAGGCTGGTTAACCTGCAGCTGGGCGTGGCCGCCGAGTTTTTCCTCAGCCCCAATGTCAGCCTCCAGCCGCAGTTGTTCTACAGCAGCAACACTTACCAGACCCAGCTGCTCATCCAGCCAGACAATGTGCCCATCAACAGCGGATACTACTATGGCGGGGCCGAGCTCAGCGGGCCAGGCGGGGCACTCGAAATCAGAAAATATGGCAGCAGCAGTGCCGATAGCCGCCCAAAAGGCCCGTACATCGCTTTCAGCACGGCATTCTCGAGCCTGCGCCCTGTCGCCAATCGCAATTATTATTACTATACCGACCCCCAGGGCAATCGCATTGATGAGCCCACCTTCAGCGGAACTGTAACTCAATTGGATGTGGCCACGCGCATAGGTTTCCAGTTTGTATTCCTGAAAGATGCCGTGGTTGATTTGGGCCTGGGCCCCCAGTTGCGGATGGAAGATTACAAGGACCAGCACATCAGCCGGCTGATGCCATCGGGCAACCTGATGGTGGGCCTGATGCTGCGCCCAGCTGCCCCGAAGTAAATTGTGCTGATGGAGCGCAGAGGGGGGCTCTCCATCTCGCGCTTAAACTGCATCCCGTTCCAAGTTTCCAGTACCTGATTTCACGATGGGGGTGGGAAACCTGATGGTGCACAATACCCTGCACGCATCAGCGTTACCTTTGGGGCCGATGCCGAGGCAGCGCTGCCCGATTGGCCGTTTGCTTTCAGTTTCTCCCCGCGTTTTTCCCTTGCGTTTATCCAGATTTCTGCTGCTGATGTTGCTGCTGTGCCCGTGCTCAGCGGCCCTTGCGCAGGGCAGCGCATTCAAGGGCCGAGTAACCGACCAGGATGGCCAGGGAATAGGCGGAGTAACCATCTCTTCGCGCGATGGCCAGCCGACTTCCTCAGATGACGCTGACGGCAGATATACCCTGCCAGTGCCCGCAGGGAAGGCCCTGCTGATCACTTTTACGCGGGTAGGTTTCAAGGCCGAGAGCCGGCGGCACGCGGCACTCAGCCCAGGGGATACCGTCGAGCTTAATGTAACCCTCAGCGAGTCAGCCACATTTGATAGCGTGCTGATAACCGCCAACCGCCGCCACAACAATGTCGAGGTGCTGAAACCCGGCGACTATTTCGCCCTGCCCAGCACCAGCGACGGCATCAAAAGCATCTTGCAAACCCTCCCCAGCGTATCCAGCAACAATGAGCTCAGCGGGCAGTATAATGTGCGCGGCGGCAGCTTTGATGAAAACCTGGTGTACATCAATGGCATCGAGATTTTTCGGCCCCTGCTGGCCCGCAGCGGACAGCAGGAAGGCCTCAGCATTGTCAATGTAGATATGGTCGAAAACCTCGAGTTCTCAGCGGGAGGCTGGGAGGCCCGTTTCGGCGACAAAATGAGCAGTGTGCTCGATATCAGATACAAAGAGCCGGACAGTTTCAAGCTAAAGGCAACTGGCGGGCTGCTGGGCGGCACCATCAGCCTGGAAGAAGCGAGTACCGACAAGCGATTTACTTTTTTGGCCGGTGCCAGATACCGCACCAATCGTTTTCTGCTCAGTTCCCTTGATGTACAGGCCGAGTATAAGCCCGTGTTTATCGATGCCCAGGTTTTTATGACCTATGACCTGACCAGCCGGCTGCAGCTGGGCCTGCTGAGCTATTACGGGGGCAACCGATACCTCACCATTCCGCAGAGCCAGCGCACCACCTTCGGCTCGGCGCAGGCAGCCTTTGCTTTCGATGCCACACTCGGCGGCAGAGAGCAGCTGCGCAACGACGTGTTTATGCAGGGTGCAACACTCACCTACCGCAAAAACCGATACAACACTTTCGACCTGATAACCAGCTGGTACACCAGCAATGAGCAGGAGAATTTTGATGTGCTGGCCGCCTACACCCTCGGCCAATTGGATACCGACCGCAGCAGCAAGGATTTTGGCAAAGTCAAATTCGTCTTCGGGGCGGGGGCTTTCCTCAACCACGGGCGCAATTCGCTCGATGTTTCAGTCGGGGCGGTTGAGCTTAAAGGCAGGCACACTCGGCCCGATAATAATCAGGTTGATTTTCAATGGGGCATCAAAGGCCAGATTGAAACCATCGCCGACCGCCTGTATGAATATCGCTACATAGACTCAGCCGATTACAGCTGGCCCCAGGGAAACCCTGAAACCCTGGATGCATTCGAGTTTATCGAGGCGCAGAATAACCAGACCTGGAGCCGCTGGAACACCTATGTGCAGAACACCTTTACCCTCAGCCAGGCCCACAATTCTTACCTCAACCTCGGTGTCCGCGCCAATTATTGGGACTTCAACGGGCAAACCCTCATCAGCCCCCGATTTCAATGGAGCTGGGACCCCAACGCACCCTATAACAAGGCACTCGCCGCCGCCGGGGTGGAACACGGTGGCGGTATGACCTGCGTTGTGCCTC
>CBDTVD010000185.1:0-4486 GCA_965363965.1 uncultured bacterium | reverse complement strand
AGTGCCACGCACCCTGAAACTGTCAACACTGTTGCCAAGGTCGAAAATTGTGGTTCGTGCACCCGTGCTGCGGTTGGTAGTGAATATAGCAGCACTGTCAACCCCGCTGGTGAGGCCCTGCGTCATGAAATAATAGGATATGGTGTCGGCGCCAGGAAGATAATTGGCATACCCGATTCCGCGCCCCGTTGAAAAGCCAGGAAGGCTATCGAAACCTGAATTGAGCATGGTGTAAAAGCTGAGGCCTTTCTGCTCCATCAGTTGCCCGCGTATGTGGCCGTTAGGCTCCTCGTTGGTGTGGATGTTTACATAATAACCACCCATCATAAGCGTATCTTTATTAATCATTTTCAGCATCATGCTGTCCAGCATAAAGGATACTGAGTTGTTTGATGAAATGCCAGGGGTGAGTGAAACCACAACGGGTCCATTTACTCCAGTCGCACCCTTGTGGATGTGTGCGCCAACCACAGTGCTGCCCAAGTTGCTCCAGACCCCGTTGATTTCGGCGTTCTTCCAGTTTTGCGAGACCATAAAGGTTGACAGTCCATAGGCGGGGCCTGTGTTGTTGTCCTGCGCTTCATCCATTGATGCTGTGAACAGGTAATCTTGTTCCAAAAGAAGCTGAGCACGGATCTCGCCATTGGGGCTGGCAGCAGAATGCACATTGATGTAGAATCCGCCTTTAAAAAGCCGAGCCAGAGCTTGGCCACTCATGATAGAATCGGATGTTATGTACCCTTTGATCCGGTTTCCAACCAGCATCGGCATCAGGCTGATGACCACAGGCCCATTCTGCCCTTTATATCCGCTGTGGATGTGGGCACCAGTTACACTATCAGCATTGATGTTGGCCAGAGCTACATTCACCCAAAGTGTATCGTGTGTTGCATTCAGCCAAAAGCCGCCCAGGCCCTCGGCGTTTGTATTCACAGCGGGAACCTCATTGCTGCCATTGAGTTTGGCTGAGAAAAGCAGGTCGCTGTTAAACATGGGGCGAACCATCATTCTGGCAGAGTCGCTGGTAGCCAGCATGCTTCCTTTGGTTACATTGCCGCGTATCTCGCCATTGGGGAAACTGTCGGTGTGGATGTTATAGTAAATTCTGCCTTCATCAAAAGCTCGAATGATGCCATTGCTGAGGTCAGGTGAAGAGGTATCGTACCAGTATCCATAGGCAGCATCGTTATTTACAAACGGAGTTACATTGAATACTACGCCGCCATTTTGCCCAGGCGACCCAATATGAAAATGTGAAGAGGCAAAAGGGCTGGTGAGGCTATCCCAGACTGCCATAAAGTGCAGATTTCTGCCTTCCCTTTCGATGCTGGCCATGCCAAAACCCTGTGCAGGTGTTTGTGCGGGCGGCACTTGCTGCCCCCCTGTGATTTCATATGCATAGCCCTCGCGGGAATGTTTGAGGATTTGGCCGCGGATTTCACCGTTCGGAAAGTCAGCCGTGTGGATGTTGACGTAGAGGTTGCCCATCAAGGCGTCTTTGCGCCAGATGGAATTCATTGGCCTGCCACCGAAGATTCGGTTTTTCACAATGTCGCTGCCGAGGTTGATGACCACTGGGCCATTCTGCCCGGGCATGCCTGTGTGAAAATGAGCACTATAGGTTTGGTCTATTCCTTTCATCACGAAGATGTAATAGACGCTGTCGAGGTCGGCACTATTCCAAATGGTACCAACGCCTTTTGCAGTGCTGCTGTTGGCAGGCACCTCCTGGTCGCCAGTTAAAAATGCATCCCAGGTCAATGGCTTATACACCAATTGTGCGCGTGCCTCGCCGTTGGGATTATTTGTGGTGTGCACGTTCAGATATATCCGATTGCTCATCAGCTCACGGACAAAACTGTCTTTCTGTGGGATTGTGTCCAAGCTTATTACTTGGTCTATCATGCTGTCAGCAATGTTAAGCGGAAAAACCACAGCCCCATTTACACCTGCCGCCCCATAATGCAAGTGCGCAGCTGTGATGGTGCTTTGCGCCTCCAGCAAAATAGCCCGCACGTGGAGGGTTTTTTTATCAATGGAAAGTGTAGCAGTGGCTACACCATATGCGGTAGAGTTCACTTTAGGCACCTCTTGGTCGCCATTCAGCATGTTATGCAGGTGGTAGTCATTTTCAAGGTACACTTGCCCGCGAATCTCACCATTGGGATTGGATTGAGTGTGCAGGTTGACATAATATTTGCCTTCGAGCAAGTTGCGCAACTGAGTTTCGGTAATGGCAAACTCGCCGCTGATGCGGTTGTATCCTTTGCGATAGGCCATCAGGTTAAAAACAACTGAGCCAGCAACGCCTGTGTCGCCAATGTGGATATGGGCACCTGTCAGCGGGCCTGAAAGATTATTCCAGGCACCTTCAATCCTAACTTTGTCAAAGTCAGGATTCACGGTCAGCGTAAAAACTCCCTGGCCAGCCGCATTTACGGAAGGC
Organism: uncultured bacterium; assembly: GCA_965363965.1. Taxonomy (GTDB): domain Bacteria; phylum Bacteroidota; class Bacteroidia; order CAILMK01; family CAILMK01; genus CBDTVD01. The sequence goes on along the minus strand of CBDTVD010000185.1, from coordinate 2,040 downwards.
ACTTCATTCATTCCGTTCAGCCGAGAACTGAATGTGAGGGTTGGGGATAACTTTTGCCCCAGCATCGCATGGGAAAAGCACATGGCCAGCAGGCCAAGTGTTAATTGTCGTATAGATAATTGCATTTGGTAAAATTGGTTTTTTGGTTTACGTCAGTACCCATTTACGGTGAATCACCATCAATGGGTTTGCCTGAGCTGGTACTTTGGAAGTCAGCCTACAAAGGATTTAAGGAGGAAAATGTTTAAGATAACGTCAACTTAGTCATATCGCAGCCAACAATATCATGACGATGAGTTCAAGGAAACCCCTGTGGATAAGCCTGTTGATAAGTGGGGGATAAAAAAATCAATCGAATTTAAAAATCTCGATTTAGCTTTGACCCATCGATTCGGCAGACCCTCAGCTAATTGGCTGAAGCCAAGCTTGATCAAGTTTTTTTATCCCTCAGCTCTTTCACCAGAGCTAAAAAAACAAAGCTTATGAAAATCCCTCAGCGCCTTGGGCGCATTTCAGCAAAAGGAACGCTCTTTTTTGGAGCCGTAATCACACTCGCCGCCTGGGCACCTGCCACCAGCGGCACGCTGCAATTCAGTTCAAGCAATTGGTCCGCTGCACAGCGGATGGCAAAGCGCAGCAATAAACCGCTTTTTCTTTTCGTTTATAGCCCTAACTGCAACACCAGCTCACGGATGATTGACCAAGTCTTTCGCCGAAGCGAGGTTGGCCGAACCTATAACGATAATTTCATAAATGCCAGCATTTCCAGCAACGACCCGCGATATAACGTCAGGGTCAGCAATCTTGGCATCAGCCACGTTCCCGCATTCCTCTATTTTTCGCCTGATGGCAAGCTCTTGTATAAGAGTTTTGGCTATAAGGAGCCCCAGCGCTTCATCAACATGGCCCAAATTGCACTCAAGGAAAACAAGATGATTGTAAAACGGAAAGTGGACAAAAAAGAAGACCGAGTGCAAAAACGCGCACGGAACAAGAAACGCCTGCGCATCGAGGGGTAAACCCCCGCGGTGCAGCCTTGCCCACGCATGGCACGCAGGCACCGAATATCTCTGTTTAGAGTTTGTGGCAACAAAAAAATTCCCCTGCTGGCCGGGCTTTTCCATGGCGAGCAGGGGCATTTTTTTTGTGGCCTTTGGTAATCAGTTCATTGAGGTTGCCTTAGCCTCATGCGGTTTGTTTTTATTGCTGATTGCAGGAACAGTCTGCAGATAAGCCCATAGTGCTTCCAACTCAGCATCTGTCATCAATGCATAAATCGGCATGGGATAATGCAGGGGCCCATCAGGGGCAATACCATTGCGCATGGCAGCGGAGAATTGCTCAAAGGTCCAATTGCCCATTCCAGTTTCTTTATCAGGGGTGATATTTTTGGAGTATACCGTGTTTCCTTCTTTGTCGGTCATTTCATTGCCGCCACCCAAATATCCTTTGCTCTTTTCAGGATCATTGTCGTCGTTGGTGGCAAAATCTGCACTGTGGCAGGCCCAGCATCCCTGCTGACCTGTGAGGATATATCGGCCCAGGGCAACTTTATCGCTGCTGTCGGGCGTGCTGATTGGGGCAGTGGGAAACTCCCCTGGCTTGAATGCAAAGCGCATCAGGCCCTTTGCCAGCAAACTTGGCTGAGAAGGTTGCTGCACTTTTGCCACTGGTTCAAGAATAGGGTCGGGACTACGGAGCCAACTGATTATGCTGAGAATTTCTTTATCAGTCATCAGATTAAAATGTGGCATCCAGGGCGGAACCATCTGCCCATCCTTTTTTATTCCGGTCCTCAGCAAGTAAAGCAATTGTCCATCACTATATCTGCCAAGCCCAAGGGTAGGATGCTGAGTAATATTAGCCGACCACGCTTTGCCGAAGGCAAGCGGCAGATCTTGAAGCGGCATTCCTGACAACTTTTGCGTTTCAGGATCCATGTGGCACTGAATGCAATGGAATTTGGCCAGGCGGTGACCCATTGCAATGGTTGCCTGTGCAGTGTCGATGGTTATTTCAGGCTCAGCGGTAGAGTAGGTT
>CBDTVD010000184.1:0-4491 GCA_965363965.1 uncultured bacterium | reverse complement strand
GATTAAATGTCAGTATTGCCATACCGGTGTTGATAGGGGAAAGCAGGCAACTATTCCTGCCACCAGCACCTGCATGAATTGCCATAACGCCATCAAAGAAGGGCCACAGTTCGGCAAAACCGAAATTGCCAAAGTGGAAGCCTCATGGAAAAATCAGGAGCCAATTCGCTGGGTTCGGGTACATAATCTGCCAGACCACGTATACTTCAATCACCAGCAGCACGTGGTTGCTGGCGGGCTGGACTGCGAAAATTGTCACGGCAAGGTGGCTGAGATGGAAAGAATTCAGGCAGTTTCAACTCTCGAAATGGGTTGGTGCATCAATTGTCATCGCGAAACCAAAGTCAATTCCAGCAATCCTTATTACACCTCAAGTTTTGATTTTGTCAAAGCGCATAAAAGCTACACTGTTGCCCAATTGGGGGGCATTGAGTGTTCTCGCTGCCACTATTGATCGTCCCATTATCACCAAATTTTAACAAAGAAAATCATTAATGGATAATCTGGATCAGCAGTACTGGAAAGGGCTGGATGAACTCAACAGAGAGCCAGAATTTGAAAAGGAGCGCCATCGCGAATTCGCTGAGAAACTCCCTCTGGCCAATATCATCAGCGAGCCTGACTTGGGACTTTCTTCCAACAGGAGAGATTTCCTCAAGTTTGTCGGCTTCGGCATTTCAGCCGCAACCCTGGCAGCTTGTACACGCACCCCAATCAAAAAGGCAATTCCATTGGTCGAAAAGCCTGAGGACTTGGAGCCTGGGAATGCGAATTACTATGCTACCACATGCGGTGGCTGCAACGCAGCCTGCGGCTTGATTGTAAAAGTCCGCGATGGCAGGCCGATAAAAGTAGATGGACATCCCGATTCACCCACAAGTTTGGGCGCCACCTGTGCTGTAGGCCAGGCAACCGTGCTCAGCCTTTATGACAGCGGCCGCCTGATTGGCCCTGCGGCAAAAGGCCGATTGATCATCCCAACAGTCAATGGCGATGAACTGGCAGCCCGCGCAGCACAAATAGATGGATGGGATGTCTTAGATGATAAAGTAAAAAAAGGACTCAGTTCAGCAAGGTCCATCCGTTTGGTTACACCGACTGTCTCGAGCCCAACAACCTTGCAGGCCATCAAAGAATTTACTGCGCGCTATCCCAGCACACGGCATGTGCAGTATGACGCAATCAGTTTCAGCGGAATGCTTGCTGCGCATAACCAAATTTTTGGAAAGGCCGCTGTTCCAACTTATTCATTTGATAAAGCCGATGCGGTGGTTTCCTTCGGCGCAGATTTCCTCGGTACTTGGCTATCACCAGTTGAGTTTACCCGCCAGTGGATTTCCAAAAGAAATCCAAATAATGCATCTGACTACATGTATCACATGCAGTTTGAAAGCAGGCTCAGCCTCACAGGTTCCAAAGCTGACCGCAGGGTGCCAATGAAACCATCCCAGCTGCGTGCAACCCTGCAAAACCTGCATGCAATGATTGCAGGAAACACCGGCAACCCGGCTGCCGCTTCAAGCAGCCTTGAATTAGCAGGCAATGCCATTAAAGAGGCTGCACAGGTGCTGTTTAAAAATCGGGGGCGAAGCATTGTCATCACCGACTCGAATGATGCTGCCGACCAAATGCTGGTTGGCGCAATAAATCAAATGCTGGGCAACTATGGCAACACAATAGATATTGCCAACCCCAGCAACCAATACAAGGCAATGGACAGCGAAATGCTGGGCCTTGTTGAAGAGATGAAATCCGGCAATGTAGATGCATTGATGCTGTGGGATGTCAATCCTGCATATACACTGCCCGCTTCATTGGGCTTTGCGGCCGCATTGAACAAAGTGAAAATGAGTGTCGCATTGAGCTTGCGGCTTGATGAAACAGCTGTCAATTGCACCTATACGGCCCCAATACATCACTTCCTCGAATCATGGGGTGATGAGGTGCCGCGGAATGGTTATGTCAGCCTGCGTCAGCCCACCATCAGCCCGATTCTGGCCACAAGGAGCGGTGTTGAAAGCCTACTGACTTGGGCTGGCAGTGCCAATGCTGATCATCACGATTATTTGGCCAAGCAATACGCCACCAGCGGTGCAGGTGCAGCCGACCACATGCAATGGTGGACAAGCACCCTGGCCCAAGGCTATATCAAACAAAACACAGCACTGGGTACAGCACCAAGTGCCAGCATCGGCGGGGCGGTCAATCTGCCCTCAGTGCAGATGGCTGGCAAGGGAGACCTGGAACTTGTTCTTTATGAAAAAGTATCGCTGATGGATGGCCGAGACAGCAACAATCCGTGGCTGATGGAACTGCCTGACCCCATTTCGAAAGTAAGCTGGGATAACTACGCTGCCATCTCGCCAAAGTGGGCCGACGAAATGGGCATCACTGACGAAGACGTGGTGGAGGTGAGCGATGGAAAATACACAGTCAGCCTTCCGGCGCTTCGGCAGCCAGGGCAGCCTTACGGAACCGTCTCCATTGCCTATGGCTATGGCCGAGAAATGCATATAACGGCAGGCAAAGTGGCCAATGGAATTGGTGCCAATGCCTATGGATTTGTACAGGCAGGCCCCAATGCCCTGATGCATGGCGGGCAGAAAGTATCGGTTACAAAAACTGGAAGCACTTATCCGCTTGCTTTAACTCAGACCCACTTTCACGTTGAAGGAAGGGGACTGGTAAAAGAAACTACTGTTGCCGACCTCGGTAATTATGCTGCTGACCATGGCGGCCACCACATCATCAGCTTGTGGAAAGATTATCGCTATCCTGCGCAGCAATGGGGCATGGCCATTGACCTGAATGCCTGCACAGGATGCAGCGCATGCGTGGTGGCCTGCTCTGCTGAAAACAATGTAGCAGTTGTAGGCAAGGACGAGGTGCGGAAGCGCCGCGAAATGCACTGGCTGAGAATTGACCGTTACTACTCAATCGCTGATACTGAAAAGCACTGGATTGAAGAATACAAGGAAGTGGATAAACTGGCCAGCGAGGACAAAATGGACTATGACAATGTTAAAGTCATTTTTCAGCCGATGCTTTGCCAGCATTGCTCAAACGCACCTTGTGAATCCGTTTGCCCGGTCAATGCCATTTCGCATAGCAGTGATGGAATCAACCAGCAAGTGTATAACCGCTGCGTCGGCACTCGATATTGCGCAAACAACTGCCCATATAAAGTTCGCCGATTCAACTGGTTCGATTACGCCCTCAACGACAAGTTCGATTACAACATGAATAATGGGCTGGGCCGTATGGTGCTTAATCCCGATGTTACTGTGCGCATCAGGGGCGTTATGGAAAAATGCAGTTTCTGCACCCAGCGCCTGCAGGCGGGCAAGCTGGCAGCTAAAGCTGAAATGCGCCCCTTGGCCCCCAATGAGATCAAAGTTGCATGCCAATCGGCTTGCCCATCTAATGCGATAGTTTTTGGAGACATGAACAATCCCAATTCAGACGTCGCAAAACTCATCAAGGACAAGCGCAGCTATACCCTGCTGGATGCCGAGCTGAACACCAAGCCATCGGTCCATTACATGTCTCACGTACGCCAAACCCCAACACTCGCTTAATCCATACTCTGAAAAGCTAAGAATGCAAGAATCGCCACTGCGTGAACCGCTTGTGCTGGGAAACCCCAGCTATGGCAAAATCACCGATGACATTATAGGCCCTACAGAGGCCAAGCCGACCAAATACTGGCTGATGGGCTTCGCCTTTTCTTCAGCCGTAATGATTTTCGGCTTTGCATGCATCCTTTACACTTTGACAACGGGTGTGGGAACATGGGGGCTGAATAAAACCATCGGTTGGGGTTTTGATATCACCAACTTCGTATTCTGGATCGGTATCGGGCATGCCGGAACTTTGATTTCAGCCATCCTTCTGCTTTTTCGCCAGCAATGGCGGATGAGCATTAACCGGTCTGCCGAGGCAATGACCCTGTTTGCAGTAATGTGCGCAGGCCTGTTTCCCCTCATCCACATGGGCCGCATCTGGAATGCCCACTGGGTATTGCCGCTTCCTAACGATTTCGGGCCACTTTGGCCAAACTTTAACTCGGCGCTGCTGTGGGATGTGTTCGCAATCTCCACCTATTTCACCGTGTCAATAGTTTTCTGGTACACAGGTCTGATTCCGGACCTGGCCACCATGCGCGACCGTGCAAAAAGCAAACTCCGGTGGATGACACTCAACTTCTTCAGCTTTGGCTGGAGCGGCTCGGTAAAACATTGGAATCGCTGGGAACTCGTTGGGCTTATTCTGGCCGGTATTTCTACTCCGCTGGTACTCTCGGTTCACACCATCGTAAGCTTCGACTTTGCGACCTCGGTCATCCCAGGCTGGCACACCACCATCTTTCCCCCGTATTTTGTTGCGGGTGCAATCTTCTCAGGATTTGCAATGGTGCATACTCTGCTGATCATTGCCCGCAAGGTGATGAATCTGGAGAATTACATCACCATCGCTCACTTGGAGTCTATG
>CBDTVD010000183.1:0-4500 GCA_965363965.1 uncultured bacterium | reverse complement strand
CACTGCCGATGCGCTGATTACCAACTTTCACCAGCCTGGCTCGACATTGCTGCTGCTTGTATCAGCGTTTGCTGGGGAGGGGGCCATGGAGAAAATTTACCAAGCCGCACTCGAAAGCGATTATAGATTCCTCAGCTACGGCGATGGCAGCCTGCTTTGGCGGACTTAGTTTTGCCAGATTGAGCATGCGCAAGTTCTGCCCTATATCCAAAATGCCAAGAATTCTGCTCACCCTTTTTTTTGTCGGGCTCGGCTATCATGCACTTGCCCAGCCCGCACCTGAGCCTAAATTCCCTGACACAGTGTATTATGCTGATTTCAGCGATGCAGACAAGCCAGCCTGGCCCGCCAAAAACGACGCAAATTATCAGTTTTTGGTAAGCAATGGCAAGTATGCCATCATCAGCCGGACGGAGGGCAAAACAGGTTTTTTGTTCCCGAAGGGGGTAAAGGTGCCAAACACGGTGAGCATTGAAGCCAGTTTTGCTTACCCATCAAAGCCCAGGGGTGTGCTGGGGATTGCCTTCGCCGTCGCCGATAAAGCTCAGCGGGGATATGTATTTCAAATCAATGGCCAGGGAGAATACAGGCTGCTGCAATACAAAGATGGCAAACCCATAATTGTAACTCAGGGGCGGGATGGCTGGGTGGAAAATGAGCACCTGCAAAAGCCGCCCAAAAGCAACCGAGTAAGGATAAGCATGTATGCCAATGTGTTCAACATTTACCTCAACAGTTATTATGTTGACACCTGGCGAAATTGGGACACCCTGAGCGGGGACTATGGATTTCAGTTTGATGGTGTGGTAACGGCCGACATAGCTTACTTTAAGCTGATGACGAATAAAAACCTGCCGTCAGACCCCTGGGCTGTCAAAGGCGGCAAGGGCGGGGGTGCGACCGACCCCAGCCTGAGCGGAGATGCTGCAACCCTCAGCAAAGCTCTTGTAGAAGCTCGGCAGGAGCTCAGGGCCTATAAAGAAAAATATGAGGGCTGCTCGGCCCAAGTGATAGTCGTTACTCAAAAACAGCGAGAGCTTGAAAAATACATCCAAAGCAACCTGAATATCGAGCAGCGAAAGCAAATGCAAACGCTCGATGCACAATTAAAGGCCGTTGCTGAAGAGAGGGATGCCCTGAAGAAAGAAGTGCTGGAGCTGCGGGCATTTAAGAAGGACATCCAAAAATCAAAGGACGGGGACTTGGTAACCGCCCTGACAAACAGCTTGCAGGAAGAACGCAAAAAATCCATCGACTTGGAGGCGCGTCTGAAGAAGTGCACCAACAAATGAATTTATACGTACATTTGTTGGCAGAATGGAAAATCAATTCGGCGGATTTTGGACGAATCAAAAAGTTGAAATCTTCGTGAAGTATGCAGCAGCATATTTAAATATTCTGCTGAGCTATAAAGAACGTTTGGGGGTGAAATTGTCTATTTCGATGCTTTCGCTGGAATGGGTGGAGCAAGGCTTAAAACTAAAAATGAGAAAATGCTTGTGATACGCAGCGTTGTCCAGGAAATTATCGGTTTGAACCGCAGTTTCGACAGGTATTTCTTAAATGATATTGACCAAAGGAGTGTGAAAGGATTACGTGCCCTGAAAGCTGATAATCAGGCTAAATCCATATCCATTTTTAATGAGGGACTCCAACAAACTTATCGGGCGATTTTCAAGATGGATGCGTAAGCATCCCAAAAATTGAGCGCTTGTAATTCTCGACCCGTTTGGAATGGAGCTCAGTTTTAAATCCGTGCTCGACTGCCTAACCATAAAATCGGATGTTTGGCTTCTAATTTCTTCAAGTGGAGTAAATCGAATGTTGCCCCATTCAGGCCTTACTAATTCAAAGTGGAGGACGAAATTAATGGAATTTTTGGGTATAGAAAACCATGAAATCGAAAAAGTGTTCTATCAACCCAGTCCACAATATGATCTTTTTGATCAGGGGCAAAAATTAGAGCGTAATCAGAATCAAATTACCAATATCGTAACATTTTACAAGCGTAAAATTGAGGCATATGGACTGAAAACCTCTGACGCCTTTATCCTAAGGAATAAAACGAATTCGCCAATGTTTCATTTTTTTATGGTTACAAGTAATGCCACGGGATTGAGTATTGCAAATGAAGTTATTACAGCCATGAAAAAATTGGACGATGGCAAACACAACAATTGAATGGACTGAACTTACCTGGAACCCGACAACGGGTTGCGATAAGGTTTCGCAGGGATGCAAATTCTGCTATGCTGAAGTGATGACGAAGCGCCTGAATGCAATGGGGGTGGAAAAATATGCAGATGGTTTTAAGGTCAGGGTGCATCCCCGCACCCTGGAGGATCCTTTTAAGTGGAAAAAGCCTTCTTTGGTTTTTGTTAACTCGATGAGTGATCTATTCCATGAAGAGGTACCCTTGCCATTCATCAAAAAGGTTTTCCAAGTGATGAATAAAACACCCCAGCATACGTATCAGATTTTAACCAAGCGCGCCGAGCGTGCCGCAGCGCTGGCCCCACATCTCAACTGGGCTGCAAACATTTGGATGGGGGTTTCAGTTGAAGACATGAAAGTAGCGGACCGTGTCAAATACCTACGGCAAATTCCCGCTACGGTTAGATTTCTGTCTGCTGAGCCACTTCTGGGGTCTTTGAGCCTTTTGGATTTATCAGAGATAGACTGGCTAATTGCCGGGGGCGAAAGCGGGAGGAAGTGCAGGCCAATGGAAAAAATTTGGGTAGAAGAATTGCAAGCCAAATGCGAAGCAGCAGGCACCGCGTTCTTTTTTAAACAGTGGGGCGGAATTAACAAAAAGAAAGCTGGCAGAACCCTGAATGGTAAGACATATGATGCATTGCCTATTCCAGCCGCTGCCGGAACACGCTGATTATTTTATCGTAAAGTGCAGCGCCCAGCACCTGGTCTTCCACCCTTGTCTCGATGCTGGGATTGTCGTTTACTTCAATCACATAAGCAACGCCGCCGGCATCCTTCACATCAACGCCATAAAGCCCGTTTCCAATCAGGCTGGCTGATTTTAGGGCAGCATCTACTATGTGCGCAGGCGCATCCTGCCACGGAATGGTTTTGTGGCTTCCATATCTGCCCTTTCCTTTTTTCTTTTCCCAATTCATAATCTGCCAATGGTCATCGGCCATAAAATACTGGCAGGCAAAAATCGGCTCGCCGTTTATGATTCCAATCCGCCAGTCATAGCTTGTGGGCAGAAATTCCTGGGCGAGGATTAGCTCGCTTTTGCTGAGCAGGTTTTTGCCGAGTTTCAATAATTCTTCAGGTGTTGAGGCTTTTACAACGCCCTGGCTGAAGCAGCTGTCAGGCTGTTTAAGCACCACTGGCAGTGCCATTTCATCGCCCAGCCTTGCCAAAAGTTCTTTGTTGAGCACAATTGTTTTTGGCCCCGCAATTCCATTGAGCTTCAGTAATTCGGCCAGATAGACCTTGTTGCTGCAGCGCATGATGCTTTCGGGGTCATCGATCACCACCAGGCCCTCCACTTCAGCCTTCCTCGCCATGCGATAAGTGTGGTGATTTACCTGGGTGGTTTCGCGGATGAATAAGGCATCAAACTCGCCGAGCCTGCCGTTGTCGTCCCTGGTAATCATTTCAGCATCAAACCCCTGCCTGTTGGCGGCCCGCCTGAATTGCTGAAGTGCGGCTGGATTGCTTGGTGCCTCAGCCTCCGCTGGGTTGGCCAAGATGGCCATCCTATACTTAAATTTCTTCTTTTTTGATTGCTTGGGGTGCTTGTGCCCAAAAAAGCTGCCGGCAAATTTCTCCACATACTCGGGGTGATTGTCCGGCAGGTCTCGCGTGCTGATGGGGTCAACATCCTGCAGTTTCCACCTGGCCCCGTTTCGCTGAAAAAAAGCAGTGAGCAGAGGAGAGGGGAAAGCGGCGAAAATGGCATTCCCCAACCCGCTCAGGCTGGCATCCACCGTCTGGCCCCAATAAACATTCAGATTGAAAAACTCGGTCTTGATGTTCTCTAACGCTTTTTGCATCAGTACCTCGAATTCCTCGCTTTTCAGTTTGATGATTGCCTGTGTCTTGGTGTCCTGGATGGTAAGCACATCAGGTATCACCTTGTGGCCGCGGGCAGCTGCCAACAGGCTCACATAGTAACCCAAAGCCTGATATCGGTAACTGCGGCAGAGGTTATAAACCTTCAGTTTTTTCTGCTTTGCATATTCAATTTGAGTAAGGTAATCATTTGCAGTGATGACCACCACATCGTCGAGCCGGAAAGGGAAATCCTCGGCTTTATTCACCACAATGCAATTATTCATGCTTTCTCCGCTGGCTCGATGATCAGAAAGTTGGCATCGTTGGTAACAATGCCCAGCATTATTGAATTGATGAGCGTATCAATGCCGACAGTGTACTGCTGGGTTTGGCTGAAAGGGTTGGCCATTAGTGGGTCGGCAATGCAGATTCGGTTTGATTCCTTGTCATATCCATAAAGCACCACAAAGTGCCCGC
>CBDTVD010000182.1:0-4518 GCA_965363965.1 uncultured bacterium | reverse complement strand
CCAGCTGATATGGGCCGACGGAGAGTTGTAAATAAGGATTATTTTTAGGAAGGGGCAGGGGCACCTTCCCTACAATCGAGATGACCGAAAGGCGTCAAACGCAAACACGGGGCACCTTTCCTCCAATCGAGGGGAGCGAAAGGAATGAAGGCAAGCACGATAGCTTGCCCTACAGAATGGATGGCCCCCTTACTCCTTCAGCAGCTTTTTGACGAAGTTGGGCAGGGCGAAGGCGCCGCGGTGAATATCGGCGTTGTAATAGTTCAGGCTGTGGGCACTGGCAAAGTGCTCGGCTTTGGCCATGTCGAGTGTGGCGTAGGGGTGGATATTGCCTTTGCTGCAAAAGCAAAAACTCCACATGCCAGTGGGGTAACTGCTGATGAAGCTGAGGTAACACCACACTTTCTGCTTGCCGAAGATGTCGTTATAAAGGCTGAACAGTTCCTGGAAGGCGGCGGTGTGGAACCTGGGGCTCTCGCTTTGGCCGGCGAGGATGCCGTTGGCATTGAGGATGCGGTGGACATTGCCATAAAAGCCGTGGTTGAACAGCCCCTCTGCTGGCCCGACAGGGTCGCTGCTATCTACAATCACCAGGTCGAAAGTGTCGCTGGGGCACTGCTCGACGTATTGGATGCCATCGCCGATGATCAGGCGGAGTTTGGGGTTATCGAATGCACTGCTGAGTGTAGGCAGGTGAAGTTTGCTGGCGCGTACGACAGCCTCGTCGATCTCGACCATTACTACTTCCTCGATGCCCTCGTATTTCAGCAGCTCTCGGGCTGTACCTCCGTCGCCGCCGCCGATGATCAGCGCGCGCTTTACGTGGCCATGCGCCTGCATTGGCACATGCACAATCATGTCATGATAGCTGTACTCGTCTTTTTCGGTGCACATCACCATGTCATCAATGGCGAGGAATTTTCCGTAGGCGAAGCTTTCAAAAACCTCTACTTTTTGATAGGGGCTGTCCTCTTTAAAGAACACTTCGCCGGTGTGGCGCAGGCTGAGGGCGATGTTTTCATCACGGTCGGTCAGCCAGACGTTTCTTACGTATTTGGGAACGATGGGGTTGGTTTCGGTGGGTGCGGGGTGGTCGCCATAATTCACTTGATTGTTGGGGTCGACAATGCTGAGCTGGCCGCGGAGTGCCTCAATGGCCGAGCCGTCTTTGCTTTCGAGTGCAGCTTTGAGGAAGTTATAGCTGACCCAGGGGTTAACTGCTCCGCCGCAGGTGAAGATATCGACACTTGCGTAGCCGTACTCTGGCCAGGTGTGGATGGCCAGGTGGCTCTCCTGAATCACCACTACTCCGCTGACACCGAAAGGGCTGAAGTGGTGAAAAGTGGAGTTGATGACGGTGGCCCCAGCCGTTTTGGCGGCCTCGACCATGGCCTGCTCTACGCGGGTAACATCGCTGAGCACGGCAGGGCTGCAGTCATAATATTCCACAACAATGTGGCGGCCCAGTGCGCCACTGGGGATTTGATTTTCAGACATCAGAGTTTTTTTTGGTTGGCTGTTTTAGGTTCTGCTTTCACTCCCAACGCAAAGGTAGCTGGGTAGTTCGCTGGCAACGGGGCAAACAGGGCTGGCAGCAGCATCACACAGCATCAAAATGCGCTTTTTTTTTACGCCCAGCAACAAAAGCGGGCAGTATTGCGAGTTTACCTGAATACGCCCACCACCGTACTGGCTGCGGTGCGGCCATCGGGAAAAGTGAGCATAAGCACAAAGGCACCATCGGCCAGCCCCTGTGCCCGCCACAGGTTATTGCCTGATGGAGCGAGCGGAAGCTGACGGCCATCCATGCCGATGGCATAGACTGTCTGAGGCACAGGCCCGCCGACCCTGAAACCATCGGCCGAGGCATCATACCAGGCTGAAACAGGCCGATGGGGAGGCCGGGGCGTGATGCCGACAGTTTTGAGGGACGTAATAAGCCGCAGGCCGCCGATGCTGCTGCCGCAAACCACTTCAGCCCGTAGGTCGCCATTCAAATCTGCGATGGCAGGGGTGCTGAGGAAGCCGAAATCGACCCAGGAACCGGGGCCGTCTGGGCCAGAACCCATGAAAGACGAGTCGTTTTTCAGCTGCAGATTGGGGTCGGCGCTGATGGAGCGGAAAAGGAAGAGGCGGCCGGAGCTTGAACCGCTCATCATGTCCAGCTGGCCGTCACCGTCAAAATCGGCGATGGCTGGTGCGCTGCTGCCTGAAGTGAACATCACCCGCACGCTGTCGAGCGTGTCGCGGCCGATGATGGTGTAGTCATAGTAAAAATCGTTGGTGCGCACCTTGCCATAGTTCTCGCTTTTAAGGGTCCAGGTCAAGCCGCCATCGCCTTGATAGAAATTGAACAGGCCGCTGTACTCACCGATAATCAGGTCGGCCTTGCCGTCACCATCCACGTCAGCGATTGCTGGTGCACTGTTTTGGCCGACATCAATGCCACTGAGTGCATTGCTGGGGGTGAATTTTCCTTTGCCGTTATTGAGCCAGAGGCTCAGCCGGCCATCCTGCCTTCCGATAACAATGTCGTTGTCGCCATCCCCATCCGCATCGCCGATGGAGGGCATCAACAGGCTGATTGCGCTGTCCTCATAACCGAGGAAATTGCCCTCGGCCCACTCATATTTTGGGCTGGTGGCGGTGCCTTTGTTGGTGTATCGGTCAATGCGGTCACTTGCGTTTTTATTTCGGGCATAGTCGCCGCTGGTGGCCACCAGCAGGTCAGCCAATCCGTCTCCGTCCAGGTCGCCGAGTGCAGGCGCAGTTCTGAAACCGAAGTGCAGCATCTGGCCCTGCAGCAGGTCTTCCTGCTTAAAGCTGAATTTATAGCCTGAGCCAGTGGATTCATTGCGGTAATACCAAACGTTGTTGATGTTTCGGCTCTCGCCGCTGTAGGCACTGGTGCTCACAATCAGGTCCTGTTTGCCGTCCTGGTCAACATCTGCCAGGTATGGCACAAGGAATCGGGGAAAATGTGATGGCTTGGTGCCAGATGGAAAAAGGGAATCGTAACTGACGATGGTGTCGCGCGGGTGCTTTACCCCCCCAGCCCTGATTCGGCCATTGTAAAGCAGTGTAAGGTCATCCATCACCAGGTCGCCATGCAGCAGGTCTTGGTCGCCATCTCCATCATAGTCCAGGGCCAGCAGGCTGAATCCGCCGTGGAGTTTTTTGGGCTCACCAGGTATTTCTTTCACCTGCTTGCAGCTGTATCCCAGGCGCAGCCTTTTTCCCCCGCTTGTTTCATTGAACTTGCCCCAGCAATTGTCGGCAATCCTGAAAGTAAGGCTGTCGGCAGTGCCATAGAACTCCATGCCCTTGTTTCTGAAAAAGCTGATGGTGCTCTGAAAAACGTCCACTGCCAGTATGTCCAAGTCGCCGTCTCCATCCATGTCGGTGATGCTGGGTCTGTCAACTATGCTGCTGAAGACATTGCTGAAAGTGCTGTCGAGTTTGTTGCCTGCCGCATCGCGGTCATAATATCCGTAAGGCAGCACCTGGCTTACTTTTTTAAACATGCCAGGGCCGGCCACGCCTGTATTGCGATACACATCAATGCCGCCACCCTCAACTGAATAGGTAAACAGGTCAGTGTTGCCATCGCGGTCATAGTCAGCAGGAATCACCCAGCCGAATGCCCTGGGGAAGAACTTATCGAGCGAGAAATCCCGCTTATAAATGCCGCCCGAGAGAGCATAGAGCGAAAACAGGCCGTCATCGTTGCCCGTAGATTCAAAGCTCAGCAGATAGCGCTGCCCGCCGATGCTGAAATCGCCGAGCTGGGGGTTGAGCATTCCGCCTGCCCAGGGCTGGGTGAGCACTTTTTTTCCGCTGTCGGCTACGGGAATCTGGTCGGCGGAGTGGTGCCACAGCTGGCCCTGCGCCCCTGCCATTGCTGGCAATAGGCATATAATGATGATGAAGAGATTTCGCATTTTATGACGGCTGGCAGGCCCCAGAAAAACAATAGACGCCTGCAGCGGCAATAGCGTTGCAAGATAAGTGCTGAAATGCCAGCCAGGGGTTTATCATCCGCAGCCCCCGCCCGAGCCATCATGGCTGAGGCTGGGCAGGAAAGGCTGAGCGAACCGCCATTATCCGATCGAGTTTCATGGTCATCTGCTCATTAAGGGTGCGCACCTCGGTTCGGAGTTCCCGGGTGATCTCGGTCTGCTGGGCCTGGGCGACCTCGAGGGCCGCGACTCGGTTGCTGAGGTTGACCCATGCACCCACAATGCTGAGGCAGAGAGTGGCGGCTATGCCGGCCCAGGGCGGAAAGGCGGCAGGCAGTTTAGGGGCGATTGAAGTCATATGGCAAAAGTGGAAAAGAGATAAGGCTGCTGAGGATTGAAAGCGGGATAGGTGTGGGGATAGGCTGCCGAATCTTTGCCGGCAGCGTTGCTTGCTGTGATATATCGGCAGGCTGCCTGCAGCAAGCCGAGGCCGGTGCGCAGGGCATCATTGGCGGTGCGGGTAGCCCCGCGCACATCGCTGGGGCGGGGGGCTGGGGGG
>CBDTVD010000181.1:0-4534 GCA_965363965.1 uncultured bacterium | reverse complement strand
CCGTCCTATTGGCGGGGGCAACACTCATTTTGAAACCCAAACTTTTAAAGCCTGCGCTGTTTTCAGCACTCTGCCTGCCCGTGGCCGTGGCAATCGGGGCGGTGCTCAGCAACGGTGCACCTGCCAGCAGCACCGGTGCGCCTGATGAACTCACCTGTGCCCAAAGCGGATGCCACGCTGACAATGCTGGCCGCCAAGCCATGCCAGAAATGAAATCAACGCTCAGGATATTGGAGAATGGCGCTGATGCCGAACTGATAATGCCCGGCAGAGCCTATAGTCTGCGGGCCGAGGTAAATCAGCAGGGGGCTTTGCGCAGCGGGTTTCAGGTGCTCGCTCTTGATGAGCATGGCCGCAACGCCGGCACCTGGAAGGTCACCGATAAAAATCGCACCCAGGTCATCGAAAATTATGTGGCCCTGAAAGATCGCCGATACGCCACATACACATACCCGGGCACAGAAGCCGAAAGCTCAGGGCAAAACACCTGGGAAATGGATTGGACGGCACCCACCCTCTACAGCGGAAGCATCACTTTTTATGCTGCATTTGTAGCTGCAAACGGAGACGGAACCGACAACGGCGACTGGGTGCAGACCAAACAGCTCAGCATTCATGGTAGCCATGTGTCAGTTGAAGCCCCTGAAACCCCACCCTCAGCCATTGTCATGGGAAATCAGCTGGTGCTGAGTGGAGCAGCCCCAGGCTCGGCTGAGCTGTGCGACCTAAGTGGCAGGGCGGTATGGGCTCAGCCGTATTCTGCCGGAACTTCAAATCACACCCTCGAGGGGCACTCCGGCATTTTTATCCTGCGCATTGGCAGCACTCATCAGCAAAAAATTCTGCTGCCATGATTTCACGATACCTAAAAACTGCGGTTGGGGTGCTGGCCCTCGGCTTTGTTGCATTTGCCGCAAGCTCAGGGGTGCTGAAATCCAGCGGAGCCCACCCTGGAAGCACCGGCGCACCCGGCGAATCCACCTGCCGAAGCTGCCACCAGAATGCGGTGCTGGTGCCTGATGCCAGCCCCTGGGCCACACTCGAAATCAGGAGCGGCGATACAATCTTCACAGAGCATGATTTTTATTTCCCAGGCCAGACTTATCAGCTCACCCTGAAAATAAATCGCGGCAGCAGCCCGCTGATCGGCATGCAGCTGACAGCCCTGCGCACCCTCGACAACAAGGCCATGAGCAACTTCACCATCACCGACAGTATCAATACATGGCTCCAGGGCGGAATTTTCGCCCAGAAAGATCGATATTACGTTACCCATACCTTTTTCGGGGTCAAGGCAAAAAGCCACGGCTACAATGAGTGGACATTCGACTGGACTGCCCCGGAACAGGGTGAAGGCGACATCACATTTTACTGGGCCAACAACTTATCCAACGGAAATGGCAACGAATTCGGCGACACCATCCTGCTGGGAAAACGAGAAATTGGCGATGCCCCCACAGTTGGAATCAGTTCCGATATTTCAGCAGCGCCTGCCATCCGATATGCTGATGGCTGCCTGATATTGCAGGATGCGGAGCAGATTACCAACCTGACAATCAGCACCATCGATGGCAAATTGCTGCGCCGATTCAGCGGCCCTGGGCCAGCAGACAATCGCTTTTCAATCCGCCTCAGCCAGGGCATTTACATTGTGCATGTTTCAACCCGCATGGGTGATAAAGCCCAAAAATTGTACGTGCAATAAATCTCGCCATCGGCTTAATTTTGAATACCCAAACAACAATTTTTTTTCCAAACCCTTGATAATCATGCGTAAACTTTTCGCCACCCTCACCATACTGCTTTGCTTTGCCGCTGGCACACAGGCCCAGATCAGCTTTTATGAAGGCACCACAATTCGCAAGTATGATTTTCCGAAATCTGATGACTTGGTGGATTTCACGCTTCACTATACCAACACCGGCACCGAGCCTGTAGTCATCAAATGGAACATCGGCACACTTGAGATTACCGAGGGCTGGGATTATACCTTCTGTGATTTCGGCCTATGCTATATCCCCCCCATTCCCCGCAGCGGCCAAACGGACCCTATTAAGCCAGGTGACACAGCCTTCTTCAAGGCAACTGTCTATAACGGCAAGAAAGATGGCTATTTTCAGCTGTGCATGAGTTATACCACCCAGGGCGGCACACCCGAACAAGGCGACATCTGCATCACCACCGCCACTGCTGGCACCACCGTGGGCATTGCCCCATCAAAAAGGCTGGCCAGCGGGCTGAATGTCCGCCAAAACCCTGTTACCGACCAGCTTGACGTTACGGGTACCCAGGGGGGTGCCATTGCCATATATAACATGGCTGGCCAGCAGATTGAACGCGGCGGCCTCCGCACCGATGAGGTGGTGAGTTTCAACACCAGCGATTGGCCCGAGGGCAGCTACGTGGTGGTTGACCCAGCCACTGGCCGGCGCGTCCTCATTATCAAAAAATAAGTGCATCCAATGGCTCGCTTCAGCGAGAATTTTTTGCGCATCGGCTTCCTGTTCGCTGCATGGTTTGCCCTCGCTGGCAGCAATGCAGTCGCACGCGGCACTGACACCCTATACATCACAGGCGGATTGTTTCGCACTGTGGATACTACCCTTCTGCCAGCCAAATGCCTCAGCTATGATTCCAGCTATGCCCAGAACCCGCCTGTCATTCGGCAAAAGCTGGGTGAAGCCCTGGATTTGTGGGTCATCAACCTGGATACCATCAGCCATAGCCTGGCGTTTGGCGAGGGCGGAAGTCAGATGTCTCTTCTTCCCCAAGGGGCAGACCATGTCAGCCTGAATTCATCGCAAGAATTGGCGATGCTGATTTCGCCCGCATTGAAAAATGGCGAACTGGTGTCGGTTGGTGGTGCCCTGGGCATTTCAGCGGCAGTGTTTTTCAGCCATCATCTGGATGCCAAAAGCTGGCAGCTGAGGGAATTCAGCACTGCGTTTTCCAAAGTGCTGGCAACAGGCCAGCTGCCCGATTTCAGTGAGTATTTTCCTGATTATTACTGCATCAATGGGAAGAGTTTCCCAGAAGTGAAGGCCGACAGCACCATATTGCTGAATGGCAGAGTCGGCGACACCATGTGGGTGTGGGTTTGGAACGCCGGAATAGGTGCCCACAGCATCCACTTTCATGGCTTTCACCAATGGGCAGCAGCTTACAGCATCGCAGGGCTGAAAAACTCGGTAAAAGACAGCTGGCCAATTTGGCGAAATGGCTGGATGCTTCTCTACATCGTCCCTGATAAACCCGGCCTATACCCTGTGCACGACCATAATCTGGTGGCCATCAGCGGCGGCGGCTTATACCCCAATGGCATGATGATGCTGATGAACATTGCCCCATGAAAAAGCTGATTTCCACCCTGCTCTGCCTGGCCATTGTGGGCAATGTGAGTGGCCAAGCCGTTCGGAAATATACGGTCATCATGCGTATTGCGACGGTTAAAGCGGGCGGAGGCAAAACCATGTGGGACGGCGAATTGCTGGATACTTATGGTTTCGCCAGCCGGCTGAGCGAAAACCCCCCAGTGCCTGCGGCGGTTTTGTATGCCAATGAAGGCGACACCATGCTGGTAACTGCAGAAAACATCAGCCAGGGAGACCCGCACACCATCCACTTTCACGGCCTGGACCTTGACCAGAAGAATGATGGTGTGCCCATGACCAGTTTCAGCATTGGCCATGGCCTGCGATATACTTATGTGGTGCCCTGCACCAACGCGGGCACCTACATGTATCACTGCCACCTGGGCAGCGTGGTGCATGTGCAAATGGGCATGTATGGCATGATGGTGGTGCGGCCCCGAAACGGCAGCGCCAATCAGGCGTGGACGGGCGGCCCAGCTTATGACAAAGAAGGCATTTGGATGACCAGCGAATTCGACCGCTACTGGCATGAAAACACACCGGTAAATCCCAGCCATGACAGCCTGGCACATGAGTTCTATCAGCTGCCGAAATATGACCCTACTTATTTTCTGGTGAACGGAAGCAGCCACCAGCAAATAACCGATGACCCCAAACATTGGGTGATTGCCAAGCAGACCGACCGGTATTATCTGCGCCTGGGCAACATCGGGTTTTATGGCAACCGAATAGTCTTTCCCCCAGGCATCAAAGCCGAAATTCTGGAAAGCGATGGCAGGCCATTGCCAAACCCAATCGGCGCGGCGGAAATGATGGTGCTGCCAGGGGAGCGATATGGGGTGATGCTGACCCTGAAAGACCCATCAATTCCCCTGCGCGATTCCATCAGGGTAGCGTTTTTCGACATGAATCGCTATGGTTTTGCGCCCCCGCAAGGCATTGAAAAAGTGCCCCTTGCCTTCGACAATGGTGTTGGCGTAGAATCACCCGCAGATGTACCAAGCATCCAGGCATTTCCGGTGCCAGCTGAGGAGGAATTCGTGCTGCAAGCCATTGATGGTTTGCCTTTTACCTACGAGATATTTACCGCTGAAGGCAAATCAATAGTGGCGGGCCAGGGATTCGGGGCACCACAACCTCTTTGCGCATTGCGTTACCCGCAC
>CBDTVD010000180.1:0-4539 GCA_965363965.1 uncultured bacterium | reverse complement strand
AATAGGCTTGCCTGTTTCGCTCGAAAAAATCGGAGATGTATAGGGTAGGCTGAGTAAGATAGCCCTCGCTGATCAGGTAAAGCGTAATCAGCAGCCTGCCTACCCGTCCGTTGCCATCCAAAAAAGGATGGATGGTTTCAAACTGATAATGGGCAATGCCAATGCGGATTAAAGGGGGCAGCTGAATGGCCCTGTTGTGCAGAAAGTTTTCCAGGTCGCCCATCAGGCCTTCTACTTCCGATGCCAGGGGAGGGATGAAACTGGCCGACTGGATGGATTGGCCGCCAATCCAATTCTGGCTGCGCCGAAATTCCCCAGGCATTTTGTCAGTGCCGCGCACGCCCTGCATCAGCTTTTGATGGGTGGATTTGATCAGCCGAGAACTGACAGGCAAGTCAGCCAAAGCGTCAAGCCCCGTGTCCATTGCCTGGATGTAATTGCGCACCTCCTGCCAATCCATCCTTCTTTCGGGCGCAATGGCGCGTTCGTCGGAAATCAGGGCCTCATGCAGGTTGGTTTGGGTGCCTTCAATTCGGCTGCTCTGTGTCGCTTCCTGGGCTTTATACAGGCTGATGAAACTGTAGAGGTTGGGCACAATGGCCCCAATGGCGTTTAATTCACCCAGGGCATGCATGGCCTCACTGTTCAGCATCAGTACCTCAGCATCATCCGCCACCCAGGGCACATTGATTTCTGAAGGCATAAATGCCTTGTAGTCCCTGAAACTGCGGTGGTACCCCGGCTGAAATCTTGAAAGTTTGTGCACAGTGGCTTCGCCAAGTGGCCGATTAAATCTGCCGCAAATATAAACTTAAGCCCCCAACTTGACATTTGGCAGATGCAAATGTCAGCTGCCTGACATTTGGCGCAGGCACCTGAAATGTGCGTTAAAGGCAAGCCTGCCGTAATCTTGCACCTGCCATATGACCGACCGTACCGCACAACTCCACCAGCTGAGGCAGCAGGCACTGCAAGGGGGTGGCCCCAAACGCATCGAGGCCCAGCACAGCAAAGGAAAACTGACAGCCAGGGAACGCATCGCCCTGCTGCTGGACGATGGCAGTTTTCAGGAACTTGGGGCCATGGTGCTCCACCGCAGCAAAGATTTCGGCCTGGAGAATGAGCGCCTGCTGGGTGATGGCGTGGTTACTGGTTTTGGAAGAATCGGCGGCAGACTGGTTTACGTTTTCAGCCAGGACTTTACCGTGATGGGCGGCAGCCTGAGCGAAACCCACGCCGAAAAAATTGTCAAGCTGATGGAACTGGCCCTGAAAAACGGGGCACCGCTCATCGGCCTCAACGATTCCGGCGGGGCCCGCATTCAGGAAGGGGTGGTTTCACTCGGCGGCTATGCCGATATTTTTTATCGGAATGTGCGGGCCAGCGGCGTGATTCCCCAGTTCAGCGCCATCATGGGCCCCTGCGCAGGCGGCGCCGTCTATAGCCCTGCCATGACGGACTTTATACTGATGGTGGAGGGAAGCAGCTATATGTTTGTAACTGGGCCCAACGTGGTAAAAACCGTAACGCATGAGGAAGTTACCAGCGAGCAGCTGGGCGGGGCGGCCACCCATGCCGGAACCAGCGGAGTAGCTCACTTCGCCCTGAAAAATGAAGTCGAGTGCATCGAGCACCTCAAAAAACTCCTCAGCTACAGCCCGCAGAACTGCGAGGAACTGCCTGCCCTGCTGCCCTATCAGCCCGCAGCCAGTGAAAGCAGGCCCGCACTCAACAGCATTGTTCCCCCAAACCCCAATCAGCCTTACGACATCAGAGAGGTGATTGAGGGCACAGTGGATGCCGACAGTTTTTTAGAGGTGCACGCTGACTATGCCCGCAACATCGTGGTCGGGTTCAGCCGAATCGGGGGAATCAGCGTGGGCATTGTCGGCAACCAGCCTGCCTATCTGGCGGGGGTGCTCGACAATGCCTCCAGTGCAAAAGCTGCCCGATTTGTCCGGTATTGCGATTGCTTCAATATCCCCCTGCTGGTTTTTGTGGATGTGCCCGGCTTTTTGCCCGGCACCGACCAGGAATGGAACGGCATCATTAAAAACGGAGCCAAACTGCTCTATGCCTTCAGCGAGGCCACTGTGCCGCGCATAACAGTCATCACCAGGAAAGCCTATGGCGGCGCATATGATGTGATGAACAGCAAGCACATCGGCTGCGACCTGAACTATGCCTGGCCATCGGCTGAAATTGCGGTGATGGGCGCCAAAGGGGCAGCCGAAATCATCTTCAGGCGCGAAATCATCAAAGCCGACAACCCCGAGGCACTGCTGAATGAAAAAATTGATGAATACACCGAGCTTTTCGCCAACCCCTACAAAGCTGCCGAGCGCGGTTTTATTGACGAGGTGATTTTGCCCGAGGAAACCCGCAGCCGAGTGATCGCCGGCTTTACCATGCTGCGCAGCAAAGCCGACAGCATGCCCCGCAAAAAGCACGGCAACATCCCATTATAAAGCCAGCCGGCGGCTTACCTCGGCAATCAGGCTGCGCTCAGCCTGGGCAACGCTGTTTCCGCCGAAAAAGCCAGTGCCCGGGCACGATTTTGTGCTGCCTGCCCCATCGGTTCGGCGGCCAGTGCCCTGGTCATACCAATGGTGATAAACAATTGACTGTGAGCTTGGCAGCAGGCTGAAGCGGCGGCACAGCAGGGTGTTGAGGGCGATGATGCACTCGCGGTGGCTGGGGGTCATCAGGTCTTGGCCGATATCAAAATTGCCGAGGTGCTCTATGCAGATGGCGCCTGTGTTCGCTCCTTTTATTCCTGCGGGGTTCTGGCTCAGCGGCCTGCCCGTGGCTATGAGTCCGTCAGCGAAGGTGGTGAAGTGCTGGGCAATCTCGGCAAAGCCTCGGCTGCGGTGGTAATTGCGCATCCCACGGCATAGAGCTGCATGGTTTCGGCCATTGAACGCCGAATAACTCGGCCTCCATGTGTGGTGATTTTGAATCAGCCGGATGCTGCGCCCTGGGGGGTTACGGCGGAGCCACTCGGCCAGTTGCTCTATACTGAAAATTTCCATAATCGGGTGGGAGTATAGTCCCTATTAAAATCTTTTGGCTGAGTGCTGCCCATTACACTGCCGCCCCAATGGCAACCCTGACAGAATTTTTATCCGACCTGAGCACAATTGCAGCGGCACTTGATTTCAACGTTTCGCTCAGCAATGACCCCTATGGCTCCACCCCCGCCGCGCCCAGCCTGGCCCTGACCTCAATTGACCCTGCGCCCGCCGCCGAGCCTTGGCAGGGCTTCAGGCTGACGCTGCTGGCCCAGCCACTCACTGGCCGCCCAGGAACCCTCACCGCAAATGCCGATGCACAGCTTGCACTTGATGGGCTGATGCCAGCGGTCATTGCCCTGGGCGATGCCCTCAGCCTCGCCGCCCTGTCGGGAGGATGGCGACTCGGCACTGCCGGCCTCCGAGTCGCTGCCAGGGATACAGCCAAAAAACCCAGCGGCTGGCCAGCCATCACCCTCAGTCTGCATTTTGAGCTGTGGCCCGCCGAAGAAACCGCCCCGAGCCTGCTCACCCTCCGCATTGCCGCCGCAGGGGCTGATGAGCTCAACACCGCCATAGATGATGCTGGCCGCCGAGAGGATGTCGCCCCTTCTTCCTCTGCCGAGCTAAGTGATGTGCTGCCCCTGTACTCCGATGCCAATGTATCAGCCGAATTGCAGGCCGAGGCCCGTGCCCAGACCATTCTTCCATCGCTTTTTGCCTATTCTTCCTCGGCTCAGCTCCGCGCGGCCCTGATATCTGCCTCACAATTATTCGGGGTGGCACAGGCCCTCACCGCCATTGAACTGGATGCCAGCATTTCAATCGGAAATCGCAATGCACTCAGCCTGCGGACACCCCTGGTGCATACCCTTGTGCTCAGCCAGCCGAACACTTTCGGCAGCACCAGCCGGTTTACCGATGACACCGGTGCCCAGCTGTATTCCAGCGGCATCATTATCGACCATTTGTATAACATGCTGTGGAGTGCCAGCACTCAGCCCACCGCCCAGCAGGCCACTGCCATCTCCAATGCCGCAGTCCTCACCATCAGCGGGCGCACAGGCTGGGATTTGCCCACCCGCCGCCAAATCGAGACCATCATTGATGTCGGGGCCAGCCCAGTCCTCAGTTACGCCCCATTCAATTTCAGCACATCGTTCAACATGTGGCTGCGCGATATCAGTGCCGCCAACAGCGCCAATGGCTGGCTGTGCAGCAACACCTCGGGCAACTTTTCCACCGCCCCGCGCACCAACAACTACGTGTTTATGGTCTGCCAGCCTTGGATGGTCTGATTTATCTCATACCGCTTCATCCCCGTGTATCGAGTGGCATAGCTGGAGTCGAAGTAACCGGATGTATCCTTTATAGTAGAGTCCAGGCTGAGGAATTTGCCAGCTTCATCGATGGTGCCATCGTACTCCTTCCATCTCACCAAAGTGTCTGCGTTGATGACCCCCAAGCGCGCTGAGCCGTACAGGTACATAATCTGCAAATTTAAGTTATCTCTAATCAGATTCCCGCC
>CBDTVD010000179.1:0-4597 GCA_965363965.1 uncultured bacterium | reverse complement strand
CCCATCAAAAAAAAACGCTACTTTTTTGCCCCCATCCACGTCCAATCGCGCCCCGCTCTCTCTCTCTCGAGATCAGCAATGCTGTCAACCTTATAGGGCAAGGGCAACCGCAGGGCAACTGGGCTGATGGATGCATAAAAACTTTTTTGCCCTCATCTTTGCAGCCAGCATGGCAATATCAAAGGGGGGCAAACCAACGCCCGAAAACCTGGAGCACAACGCAGCCGCCTGGGCCGAAACCAAGCGCAGGCTGGATGAAATTTACCTCGGCAGCGGTGCAAAGGCCCAGGCCAAGCAAAAAGCCAAGGGCAAGATGCTGGCCCGCGAACGAATCGCTTTTTTGCTGGATAAAGATTCTCCCTTCCTTGAGGTTGGGGCTTTCGCCGGCTATGGCATGTACCCCGATGAAGGGGGCTGCCCTGCAGGCGGGGTGGTAACCGGCATCGGGCGGGTGGCAGGCAGGCTGTGCATGGTGGTGGCCAATGATGCCACAGTAAAGGCGGGGGCATGGTTCCCCATCACCGGCAAAAAGAATCTGCGCGCACAGGAAATAGCGATGGAAAATCGCCTGCCCATTATTTATCTGGTGGACTCAGCTGGCGTTTACCTCCCCATGCAGGATGAAATTTTCCCCGACAAGGAACATTTCGGCCGAATTTTCCGCAACAACGCCGTGATGAGTTCTGAAGGAATTCTGCAGATTTCTGCGATAATGGGCAGTTGCGTGGCTGGGGGTGCTTACCTCCCCATCATGAGCGATGAGGCCCTGATTGTCGAGGGCACAGGCAGCATTTTCCTCGCCGGCCCTTACCTGGTAAAGGCCGCGATTGGGGAAGACGTTGACCAGGAAACACTCGGCGGGGCCGTCAGCCAGACAGAAATCTCGGGGGTAACCGACAATCTCTATCCTGACGATGCCAGTTGCCTGGATGCCGTCCGCAGCCGCATGGATAAGCCAGGCGCATTTGAGAAAGCCGGGTTCGACCGAATCAAGAGCCGTGAGCCAATCAAAGATCCCTCTGAAATCATGGGCATTCTGCCCGCCAGCCGCGCCAAACCCTACGACACCATGGAAATCATCGAGCGCATGGTGGACGGTGGCGAGTTTGACGAATACAAAAAAGGCTATGGCCAAACTATCCTCTGCGGCTATGCCCGCATTGATGGCTGGGCCGTGGGCATTGTCGCCAATAATCGCCTGGTGGTCAAAAGCAAAAAAGGCGAGATGC
This sequence comes from uncultured bacterium, assembly GCA_965363965.1. Taxonomy (GTDB): domain Bacteria; phylum Bacteroidota; class Bacteroidia; order CAILMK01; family CAILMK01; genus CBDTVD01. Next base: position 3,368 of record CBDTVD010000179.1, on the reverse strand, counting down.
AGCTGGGCGGCGTGATTTATTCAGATTCTGCCGATAAGGCCGCACGGTTCATCATGGTGTGCAATCAAAAGCGGATTCCGCTGCTCTTTCTGCAGGATGTAACGGGCTTCATGGTCGGCAGCCGCAGTGAGCAGGGCGGCATAATCAAAGACGGCGCAAAACTCGTCAATGCCATGGCCAACAGCGTGGTGCCCAAGTTCACTGTCATCATGGGCAACAGCTATGGCGCTGGCAACTACGCCATGTGCGGCAAAGCCTATGACCCCCGACTAATCGTAGCTTGGCCAAGTGCAAAAATCGCCGTGATGGGGGGCGAGCAGGCGGCAAAGGTGCTGCTGCAAATCCAGGTCAGCAGCCTCAAGGCCAAAGGGCAGCTGATAACCCCTGAAGATGAGGCCGAACTGCTCCGTACCATCACCGAGCGGTATGATGAGCAAACCACGCCTTACTATGCCGCAGCCCGCCTATGGGTGGATGCCATCATCAGCCCGCAGGACACGCGCGAATGGGTTTCACTGGGAATCGAGGCGGCCAACAATGCCCCGATTACCAAGCGGTATAATGTCGGGGTGCTGCAGACTTAAAGGGGGCACTTAATCAATCTCAGCGGGGGTCATCAGCCATTGCAGCCGATGGTATAGCACGTAACTGGCAATGCCGAGGCCAATCGGCAGTACCATGAACCCCCAATCAGTTGCGGGAATTCCGGCTGCCATCATCAGGTAAGTGGCCCCGATCAGGTCGAAGAAAAGTCCGGCATAGGCCCATTCTTTCAGCCGATCGAAGCTGGGAATCAAGATGGCTATCGCGCCCAGCACCTTGGCTATGCCGAGGAAGGGCAGCATCGCCTGGTTCATGCCAATTTGGTCGAAGATTTTCTTTGCTTCTTCCGTACTCAGAATGTCGGGGATGGCGGAAAACAGCATGAACGCAGCAAACAGGCCGGTTACAATCCAATAGGCTATTTTGATTTTCTTCATTACCTCACGATGCCATAGGCGGGGTTTTGTGCATAGAATCGCTTGCGGTAAAGCCAATAGGAAAGCAGGCAGAGCACCAGCCCCACAATGGGGCCGCCAGCTTCACCAGGGTTACCAACCGAAATCCATAGGTAGGCGGCGCCAATAAAATCGAAGACAAAGCCAGCATAGGCCCATTCTCTGATTCTGGGAAAGCCGGGTATCAAGAGGGCGATGACCCCGAGGATTTTTGCAGCCCCGATAAACGGCAGCAGTTTAGGTGTCAGGCCAAGGGCATTGAACATGGCTACGCCCTCCTCATTTGTCATGATTTCGGTAATGCCCCCGAGAATCATCATCAGGCAAAACAGTATGGTTACAATCCAATAGGTAACATTCACCCAGCGCGGGACTGGCGGCGGCATAACGAATTTTCGCGGAGGTTCTGATCTATCCATTTGGTTGAATTTGTTTGCTGCGGGCCGAGTGTGCTGCGACGCCCCCACTGCCCGTTTCAGGGGCAAACATAGGGGCAGCAAAGCATACTTTTATGGGGCCGATTGAGCCAACCATTGGGGGCAGGCTGACGCTTTGCAAAGGCAGGCCAAAAATCGGGTATAAATTGATATTACCTTTGAAGCCATCACCCTATTGAACGCCCTGTGATTTGGCCCTGCACACAGCTGCTACGGCACTGGCTGCCAGCATCTTTCCAGCATTAATTCCCATTTGCTCATTTAAAATTATTCAAACCATAAAATGCCAAACAATAATCCGAAATTGACCCGCATAGGCGTCTTTTATGATGGCGGCTATCTATCGCACATCAGCAATTATTACATGTATCACCATCCCCGCCGAGCGCGATTGAGCATCGGCGGACTGCATGAGTTCATACGCGCTGAAGTGGCGCGGCATGAAAAGGCCGATGACAGCTATTGCCGAATAGTGGATGCCCATTACTTCAGGGGGAGGCTCAGCACTGCCGAGGCCCAGCGAAGCGACCGCCTGGTGGGTGAGCGCAAATTTGAAGAAGTGCTGATGCGCGAGGGCGTAATCACCCATTATCTGCCGCTGAACAACCGCGGTGCCCAGCGTGAGAAAGGCATTGACGTCTGGCTCGCCCTCGAGGCATATGAACTGGCTGCCTATAAGCAATTTGATGTGGTGGTGCTGGTGGCCAGTGATGGTGACTATGTGCCGCTGGTGCGCAAACTCAACACCATCGGCAGCCGAGTGATGCTGCTGGGCTGGGATTTTCAGTTTGAATACAACGGCATCCAGCAGGAAACGCGCACCAGCCAGGCACTGGTGAATGAGGTGAATTACCCCATCATGGTCAGCAGCGAGATAGATTCAAAAACCCGCCGGAACGACCCGCTGATTGAAAAAATGTTTCTGCAGTATGAAACTGGCAAACCCGCTTACCAGGGCGATGGATATAGCAGTGCGCCCTCACCTTATCGGGAGCAGGCACCGCGCGGCCCTTATCGCCCTCAGCCCGCCAAAGAGGACAATGGCCAGCTGGTGAGTGATGAAGAGTATGTGAGCGAAGTGCAGGCACTGAAAAATGGTTACGGCTTCCTCGGCGAGGCAGGGCCCAGCCAGCGCCCCATCTATTTCCACTATTCGGCTTTGGATGGCATCACTTTCAATGAGCTGCAGCCAGGCGAATACATGCGCTTTCAGCTGGCCAGCAACGATCAGGGATATCTGGCCGTCAACATCCGCCGTGCCGATGAAAGCGAGTATGAGGGCGAGATGGAAGAAAGCCAGGACGAAGACCAGGGATACTGACCCATTGGCCTGATAGGGGGACTTTTTGGGCGGGCAATACGTTGTTGCTGAAATAACCGGAATGGCCGAGCCTGAAACCAAACGCGACATAAACCTGCCGATTTTATCGGTGTGGGTATTTTGTGCCCTGCTGGTGGCGGCGCATTTTCTGGCGGAGGCTGGTGCGCTGCCCTGGCTGGTGCCGCTGCTGCCGAGGACCACTGGCGGCCTGTGGGGCATCCTCTGCACACCGTGGATGCATGCCGATTTCGAGCACTTGTTCAGCAACGTTTCGGCATTGGCAGTGCTGGGCACGGCAATCGGCTTTGCTTATCGGCGAGTGGCTTTTAATGTGTTTGCCGTGAGCTATTTATTCACAGGCCTGTTTACCTGGATTGCAGCGCGGGGCGTAGGGCACATCGGCGCCAGCGGGCTGGTTTATGCCTGGGCCTTTTTTCTGATTTTCATGGGGATTTTCAGGCGGAGCAGGGGCAGCACAGTGTTCGCCCTGCTGGTGATTATTTTCTATGGCTCCATGATCTGGGGCATCATCCCATTGCCGAATGGCATCAGCTGGGAGAGCCACCTGTTCGGCGCCCTGGTGGGCATTGCAGCAGCTTTCGGCCACCGCCG
>CBDTVD010000178.1:0-4620 GCA_965363965.1 uncultured bacterium | reverse complement strand
GGCGCTGAAACTCAGAGGATGGGGCTGTCGTGGGTTGTAAAAAGGTGACCCATCCTCTCAACCATTGGCCGACGAGGTTTCACCCCCCCGCCTGAACTTCCAACGTTTATGGGTCCAAAGCCACAGTTCGGGCTGCCGGCGGATGTTGGCCTCCAGTGCCTCAACGTACAACTGGGTCAGTGTCCCTTCATCCATTTGGCTGGCATCCTCTGTCAGGGTTACCAATCGTCCGCAGTATCGCCCTCTTGTCTGCTGCTCGATGTCTATATAATATATCCCAATCCCCAGCCGAGCCGCCAGCTTAAACGGCCCGGTGAAAAATGGCGTTTCGATGCCCATAAAACTAACCCATTCGTGCGCATTGCTTAGCTGAGGCCGCTGGTCAGCGACAAAAAAGTAGAGCTCACGTTCCGCTTTGCCCCTCAGCATGGCAGGAAAGGCCTTGGCCATGGGTACCGGTGTGTTCCCAAATCGCTGACGGACACTCAGCATCAGCTGATTAAACAGCTTGCTTTTTATCGGCTTATAAACCCCGACCATTTTTCGCTGCAAACTCAGGCTGACCGCCTGCCCCACCCACTCATAATTCACCAAGTGCGCAGTAATCACCATCGCCGATTGCCGGCTTTGGTCGAGCTGGTGCCAAGCATCATTTTTTTCTATCCTGACGCGCTGCTCCAGCCTCGGCACTTTCATGCTCAGGGTGCGGATAACCTCCATCCCCATCTCGGCCCACGTCCGATAAAAACGAGTTACCAATCGGCGCCGCCAACTGTCATGGGAACCTGGAAATGCCAGAGCGAGGTTGTCTTTCACCACCCCCACCCGATAGCGCAGCACCCAGCGCAGCAGGAAAGCCATCAGCATGGCCAAACCATAGCGCAGCGGCCGAGGCCAATGAGATACAAACCTGAGGAACCACATCCAAAAAAAAAGGGGGATTGGCGCAAATATCCGACCCCCAACCCCGTCCTTTGCCCCAATGCAGCCAATGCCCCTGAAATACCTGCCCCAAATAACCTGGTGGCAGGCCATAGCACACGGGGCAGCGATTGAAAAAAACCCTGCTTTTCAGCGCCGATTCAGCAATCGCACCGCAATTCTTTCAGCCAATGGGCCCCTGCTGCTCAGCATTCCTGTGCATCAAGCCGCTCTTCAGGCCCAAACGCTGATAGACCTGCGCAAACGCTGGGCACACCAGCACGCTGCCGCACTGCGCAGCGCCTATGGCCGCGCCGCCTGGTGGCTGCACTATGGCGATGCCCTCTGCAATTCCATCACTCAGCCAGCCGCATCCCTTGAAGAGCTAAACCTGCGATTGATCAGCCAAATCGCCCAGTGGCTAAAACTGCCCCTCCGATTTTCAGATGACACCCAGCAGCCGATTTCCATCGCTCCAACCCTGCCCTATCCCCAGGTCTTCGCTGACCGTTTCCCTTTTCAGCCCAACCTCAGCATCGTTGATCTGCTGATGAATCTCGGCCCCAGGGCGAGGGATTATTTGCGCACGGAATATACTATCGGTGGTTGAGAGCGAAGCTAACAAAGCCCTCACTAATCGTGATTTGAAGCGATGGTGCGGCCCAATTAAAAAGGCACTCGCAGCACAAAAGCACCAAGTATCTTTCGCTTGGCCCAACAACAACAAATACCATTGGGGCAATCTGTTCGCCAGCGGAATAAGTATTCCGCACATAATTTTAATATTGAAGCATTATCTAATCCAATCTGCCGGATGGGCGTCGTATCATTGCACTCTTGGGGGCCAAACCCCTATCGCTGAAAAACTCAATACCACAATGCACAACTCATCAAGTTGTTTGTCTCTTACACACATATTAAGCCTTAGAAAGTTTTTGCTCATCAGTGCATTAACATTTTTCTGTTCCTCTCTTAGGGCAGACGGTTGGGATCGAACAAGAAACGAATGCCGAGGCATCATTCCTTGGAATTATCTAGCCGGTGCTTCCACCTCCTGTTATGGGGTCGTTAATTGTTGGCGAAGCCCAACGACCTGCAATGTGCAAGACGCAGTCGCTTACTGTGAGAATGGTTCGTCCTCTAATCCCCGAGCCTAGCAAAGGGTGAGCAACGGCCCCAATGGAACTTATTATAGTGGCCGAGTCCGTAATCGCCTTTGTTCGCGCGGAGTCAACAATTTAGCTCAAGCCTTATCTCCCAATTCTGAAGTTGCGGAGGGGGATAGCATTGAGTCACACCAGATAAGCAGAGGTGCGGTCGTGTGGGACCCTGTCCTTAGTCAAATAAAAGTACCCAACATTCAAGGCTATTTAACTAACGGCTTCCACAATTACATCAGCTGGTTTAAGATCACTGTGTGGAAGCCAGCCGATGATTCCGATTCTGTCATCACTGCAGCGAAGACAGTTTGGCAAGGTGGTATTCATTACCATAACGGGATACTGACCCGCACCAATTTTAACTCTACCGAAGTTACAACATCAACATCAGACTCTGGTACCACCATTTGGTTCAACAATGTTACTAAAACAATTCAGCTTACAATAGGAGCTGATTTAGACTCTTACGAAGTTTGGGTAGATTGCCATGGAGAACCAAGCCCATACGACGCAAGCATTTTTACGGCACTTGAGCAAACAGAGGCTAAAGCAAAGGCTGGAACAATAACATTCCGAATATGGCCTAATCCAGCTAGCGACAGACTTTCGATTCAATTTAATTCGAATGGCGAAAACGACGTTGAGGTACAGATTTTCAATGGTTCAGGCCAACTAGTCCTGCAACTTCCCTTTTTGGAAACCGACCGGCGACGCATGCAAGTCGATGTCAGCCGTCTGCCTACTGGGCCATATTACTTAGCTGTGCGTAACCGGGAGTCTCTCTTTTTAAAAACGTTCATCAAACGGTGAAGCATTGCTGGTGGCTCGCTCTGCTATTTGTGCTTGGGGCAAGTCTCCCTGCCGCTGCCCAGACTGAATTCCGCTTAGGGCCATTTTTGGCCCTGGGCCATTCCTTCAATTCCTTTCCTGACCGATTGGACAATGGCTCGCTCGACCGGCTGATCAGCCCTGCCCTCAGCCTGGGGGTGTGGGGCAGCATCAGCCGCTCAGGGCCGTGGAGGATGGTGCCGAGCTTGTCCTTAGAATTACACAGCCAATGGATAAGGGAAGTACCGCCTTATGTCGACAATTGGCGGCAAGCAAACCTGACCATACCTTCCATTGTTGCCATGCCGAATTTTGGGGTGCAATACCACCGCTTCCTAAAAACGACTGAGCGAACGGCTTATTTTGCAGGAGGGGGGCTTGGTATTGGTTTTAAGGCAAAATCGTATATTGGCATAGTTGAAGCAACATTCTCCGACAGCACGGGGAACTCGGCTTACATACATAATGAGACTCTTTTCCCTGGCGGTGCTTTCCCAAGATTGCTGTTAACTGCAGGATTACAACGGAAACGTCAGCGGGGCACTATGCTGCAAATTCAGGTCTCGGGGGCCATTGGCATCAAACCAGTGCTAAAAACAGAACATAACCAAATAGTTGTCAATGGCACCGATATAGTTAGCGATGATTGGGCAGTTCTCATCAACCGTGGTAGTAATATAACCTTAGGGATAGGGTACTGGCTCAAGCCTCGCAGTAAATAGTTTGGCCCAACCTCAGCATCGTTGATTTGCTGATGAACCTCGGCCCCAGGGCGAGGGATTATTTATTGATGTGATTGCTACAAACTCAAGGCGACAAATTGGCCGATGGCAAAAAAAACGCATCCATTTTCTCACCATTCATGTAATGTAATTTGGCACCATGATGAAAGCCAGATATGGTACAATTGGGTTATTGATGTGTTCCATTCTTATTTCAGGTTGCAGTGCACAGATAAAGTTTGCCCATAACACGCAATTTGAGATACTGCCTCAAAGTCAGCTGCCTGACCATCCAGCCCAGCCAAGTGGCGATAGTTTGCCATCAGAAATAATTCCGAACCTGAACCATCACACTTCCTTTGCGCACGGTGCCGTTGCTGCAGACATCTCAGGTTGGAGCGCGACAAAGTGCCCTGCAGCGCAAATGCCTCCCGCACCCCTGCTCCTGATAGATTTCATAATCCCTGCAAATCTCGGCCTGAATTTACTTCAACAAAATGCGTCGAGTAATCTTCGACAATCAAAATATAAAAAAATACGGCTGGCTGAGATGAAGCAATTCCGGGGTCGACTTTCAGTTTTGCAGTTAATGGGAACTGGTTATGCCTTGGCATTCATCGCTGTTGCAGGGCTCCCTTTATTATTTTATCATTTTATTTATAATATGCTGAAACTTCCTCAGTCTGCCCTATCGTCGATTAATATAAGGCAACTAATCTTGATTATCGCTATCTCAGCCTTACTTCTGGCAGGAGCTCTGTTGTTAGCGGAATACGTAGCGTTGGGTCGTGGAGGAGGCAGATACTTACTTATGGGAATACTTTCAGGGATGTTTGGCCTGGGCTTGCTTCTCGTTTGGCTGGTAATTTCGGCAATTGGTGAGGCGCGAGCAAAACTGGATAAGCTAAAAGGTCAATAGCAAAATAAGTGCGCAGCCCTTTATTTTAAAAAAGGCAAAGTATCGTCGGTTTATTCACTCCCTGGCATAT
>CBDTVD010000177.1:0-4622 GCA_965363965.1 uncultured bacterium | reverse complement strand
GTGAGCACGATGTCAGGTTCCAGGTTATAGAACACGGTTGGCAGTTCCATCAGGCCCATTCCGGTGGTTTTGGCCATGCTGGTGGGTGTTTCGCCCTCGAGCACCATGAATACTTTGCTGGATATTTTAAAGCCGTCTTTTTCAATGTATTGGCTGGCTGTGCCATATCTGTCGAGCAGTGCGCTGGCTGCCACAACCAACTGCAGTTCAAGGTCAGGATGCTCCTGGATGGCCTTGAGCGCAGTTTTAATTCGGCTATAGCTGGGCCTGGCAGTGATTACTACGCATATTTTTCTTTTTGCCACGCTGAGTCTTGTTTTCTTCTTTGTATTGGGGATGGAGGGGGCGGTTTCAGGCAAGGTCGGCTGCGGCGATGGGTTCGTCTTTGGTATAGCTGCGGCTGAGCCGTTTGCCGAGGACCGTTTGGTATTCTTTTGCCGGAATGCCGTTGCCTGGTTTCTTATAAGCGATGTGCCCTTCTGCCAGCACTGTGCCAGCCTGCAGATCAGTTTTGGCAACAATGCTTTTTGTAAACAGTTTCCGCATGGGGACAGTGGCCTCGGCGGCTTTGTTTTTTTCGACTGGCGAGGTGCGCATCCTGTGGATGAAATCCAGCCCCTCGGCCAATTGTGTGAGTTCGGGGAGGGTAACGCTGGCCACCACATCAGGGCCGAACATATGGCGGCTGAGGGTGACATGCACCTCAAGAATGGACATGCCGAGTGCGGCGCCCGCCAGGCCCGGATAGATGGTGCCGCTGTGGTCGCTTAGGCCAACGGGGCAGCGGTATCGCTCGGCGAACATGGTCATCACATTCAGGCCCACTTTTTCAGCGGGTGTGGGGTAGGCTGTGGTGCACTGCAAAATGGCGAGGGGCAAGCCAGCTTCCTTCACCATCGCCGTCAAGCTGTCGAGTTCTTCCATGTCGCTCATTCCGCTGCTGAGGATCATGGGGAGTTTAGAACTGAGCAGGCGGTGCATCAGCGGCGTATTGGATAACTCGCCGCTGGCCACTTTCCAGGCTTCAATTCCTATGGATTCCAGCAGGTCGGCCGCTTCAAAACTGAATGGCGAGCTCAAGAAAATCAGGCCTTTTTCATCTGCATGGGCCTTCAGGCCCGCCCAGCCTTCAGGTGTAAATTCCATGCGCTTCCAATAGGCAAATCGGGTGTCGTCCTGTCGGCTGAATTTTACTCGCCAGGGCTCAGCCAGGGTGCTTTCGGCTTCGGCTATATGCGTCTGAAATTTTATGGCATGTGCGCCAGTGGTGGCCACTGCATCAATAAAGGCATGTGCCTGGCCCAGGCTGCCATCGTGTGACTGTGCGACCTCGGCAATCAGCAATGGCTTGCCGGTGCTCAAAAACTCTTCTTTTATTCGGCTCATCAGGCTACGTCCGCAAAACTGCGCTCCATCCGGCGGAAATAAAAGGCCCCCGAAACAAAGATGAGTATGGAAGAAATGGTGCCGACAAGGATCAAATCCCACGGCATGGGTGCCCCGCCCACAATGGCCGAGCGGAACCCTGCAATTACGCCGCCGAGCGGGTAAATGCCATAGAGCAGGCGATACTTTTCAGGCAGCAGGCTGATGCTCCAAACCACAGGGGCCGCATACTGCAGCACCTGCACCAAAAACCCAACCGCAAACTTGATATCGCGATACTGAATGGCGAGGCTGCTGAGCCACATGCCGATTCCGCTGGCTGTCAGCACCATCAGCAGCACCAGCAGGGGCAGGAAAAGGATGTCCCAGGTGGGGGCAACCTGATAGATCGCCATCAGCACAAACAGCACAAGCATGGCGATGGCAAAATCAACCAGTTTGCTGAAAACGGGGGTCAGCGGGATGATGAGGCGCGGAAAATAGACTTTTCCGATGATGTTGGTGGCCGATATAAGGCTGTTTGTGCTCATAGTCAGCGAGCTGCTGAAATAAGTCCAGGGCACCAGGGCACTGAAAAAGAAGACAGGCTTGGGGATGCCGTTGCTGTCAACATTCAGCAGGTTGCCGAAGATGACATTGAACACCACCATGGTGAACAGCGGGTTGAGGATGGCCCAGGCAAAACCGAGCACTGTTTGCTTATAGATGACCGTTACATCGCGATAGACCATGAAAAACAACAGGTCGCGATACTCCCTGATTTCTTTCAGGTCAATCATTTGCCAGCCTTTGCGGGCTGTGATTACGGTGTGTACCAATGGCTGGCTCATGCAGCGGCTTTGATTTGGGGTAGGTTCATGTGGTTGAAGGCTGACTGCAGCCGGTTGGCCCAGGTGTGCTGGGCAAGGGCACGCCGATGGCCCGCAGCGCGAATCTTTTCCCGCTGGGCATCGTGGCGCAGATAGTATTTAATTTTTTCCAAAAGTTCCTCGGCGCCTGCAAAGGTCGCCATCTCACGTTCGGGTTCAAAAAAGTTTTCGAGTTCCTCGAATCTCTCAGCGAGCATAAATCCGCCGGACATGGGTATTTCGAAGTCGCGCAGCCTCACCTGCCGGATGGGCTGATTGGCAAGATGGGTGCTGCCCACCACACTGAAACTCAGGCTGATTTTGCTGTGGCGATAGATGCTGGCCACCTCCGCATCTTCAATGTATCCCCGCAGGGCACTCTTGGGGAACAAAGGCTTTCTGAGCAGGCGGCGCATCAATCGCTCTGGCGCTGCGGGCTGCTTCAGTTTCCAGTTTTCGCCGAAGATGGCAGGGGTGACGCCTCCGCGATGGAGGCCGAGCAGATATGCGGCTCTATCGGCATATCGCGCCCCAATAAAGGTTACATTCTGCTGATAGGTGCCATTGAATGGAGCTGAATAGGCTGATGGGTTGGCGGCCTCCTGGCAATAAATGGGGTTGGCCCCCAGAGCGAAATAGTCGCCCAGCCGAAATTTTTCGGGCACCAGGCAGAAATCATATGCCGGGGCAATTTCAGCCACCAGATGGAGCTGATAACTGGCATTGCAAAACCAGTTTGCCGTTACTATGCCCATTCTGCTTATTTCGGCAATTGTGCCACTGCTGCAATAACTGGAGGCGAAGTAACTGAAAAACAAATCAATTGGCTGCCGAGCGTGGGCCGCCTTTATCTGACTGAGCAATGCTTCCTGCAGCAATGGACGATGAACAGCATTGTACTCTGCATTTCCAGGCCGGCTTTCATCCTGATGGAGTGCCATGCCATAAAGATCGAAATTGAAGCGGACAACATCAAGGCCCATTTCTATCATGGAGAGATAGAGGTTCTGATACCATGCCCGATTTTGAGGGTGGTGATTGCCACTGCTGTGGACGGCGTAAAAAACTCGCATGATAACGCAGAAAAAAATCGGACGAGGTTTTTTTAAAGTGCGACCTGCAGGGCAAGGGTGGGCAGAAAGGTTTGGCTGATGGACTCCAGTTCGGCCCATGCCGATTCACCAAAAAGTTCAGGCCCTGCAGCAGGCTGCGGGTTTTTGCCTACGGTAAATGGCTGGCTGGCTGGCCTTGTGCTAAGCGACGCCTGGACGGCGCGCTCAAGCGGCATGCCCAGGGTCAAGCCCAGGTGCCTGCTGATTCGCTTAAATTCCCCCTGGGGGGCACGTTCCAGTGCCTCATATTCCACCACCAGAAAGTTGGGGAATTTGACGGCGAGGGTGTGAAAGTATCGCTGAATCAAGGCGATGGTGACCAATTTATTGGCCCAGTCGCTTGATGTATCGAGTGTTATCTGCTGGCGGCTGAGACCCACGAAACCCAGAAACGCAGGGCCGCGCACGGATTTGCCCTCTAAGTCAAGGTATCGCGTGCCGTGGCCGAAAGTATCGGCCAGGCTGACCAGGACATCGAGCGGACGGCGGACGAGAGCGATTGCGCAGGCTTTGCTATCGAGCAGATGGTGGGTGCCCAGCAGGGCGTGCACCTCTTTAATCAGCACCATTTTCGGGTCGGCAGGCAATCCTCTGGGCCGTGCAGAATCCTTGAGGATGGGTGAATCGGGATAAGCTGTGAGTGCTGAAAGAATGCTGAACAGCCTGTGGCCCGGGCCAACTGAGGCCGAGAAAGGCATTGCAGAGGAATCAGGTGTATGGTTGAGCCGAGTTGGGGGCACCAGGCAGGCCAGCGGCTCCTGCAAATAGGCCAGCTGGGGGTTTGCCTCTGCCAGCACGTGGGCAGTCCAGCTGGTGCCGCTTCGGCCAATGCCCAGCACCAGGCGGAGCCGCGCTGGCCATGCCCCGGCACCGCGTGCCCTTGCTCTCCACTGCACATCTGCTATGGCCTGGCGAAGGCGAAAACTAAGACTGGACATTGGTTCGGCTGAATAGAATGGGCAATGGCAACACCCCCCCCGAAAGGAAATGTGGCCAATAGCTGACTCGGCGCCGCAAATTTACGGGACGGCTTTCACCCTTGCCTGCAGATAGTCATCGGCATTCATGGGCCGCCACTGCGGAAACTCAGCCAGCATTTTGGCTGCGATAAGCCCGCCCATCAGGGGCCGAGGTGCTGCCTGGCCCAGTTCAGCCGTTGTTACCCCCTCAATTGTAACGCGGTGGCGCGGGTATCGGGCCAGTACACGTTCAGCCAATTGCACCCTGTTCATGTAATCTGTTGATGCCAGGTGATACAAGCCAGTGGAAATGGGCA
>CBDTVD010000176.1:0-4645 GCA_965363965.1 uncultured bacterium | reverse complement strand
GCGGTGGCTGGAAGAATGGCTGCTGACTGGCCACAGCGATTGGAAACCCAACGTGATCGGCCAATGCCGCAGCTGGCTGACACAGGGACTGCAGGAGCGCAGCATAACGCGAGACATGAACTGGGGAGTGAAGGTGCCCCTGCCAGACGCCGAGGGCAAAGTGCTCTACGTTTGGTTTGATGCCCCAATAGGCTACATCAGCAGCACCAAGCAGTGGGCCGACCAGAACGGCGAGGACTGGCAGAAGTGGTGGAAAGACCCCGAAACTCGGCTCGTCCACTTCCTCGGAAAGGATAACATCGTCTTTCACTGCATAATTTTTCCAGCGATGCTGCATGCCCACGGCGACTTTGTGCTGCCCGATGCTGTGCCTGCCAACGAATTCCTCAACATCGAGGGGCAGAAAATTTCCACCAGCCGAAACTGGGCCGTGTGGATGAATGAATACCTGGAGGACTTGCCTGGCAAACAGGATGTGCTGCGATACGTGCTCACCAGCACGCTGCCTGAAACCAAGGACAACGATTTCAGCTGGAAGGATTATCAGGCCCGCAACAACAACGAACTGGCTGCAGTGCTGGGCAACTTTGTCAACAGGGTTACCACCTTCACCATCCGATTTTTTGACGGTATGGTGCCCGATGGGAAGAGCGAGGAAACCCAGAGCGACCGCACCCTTCTATCGGCCATTGCAGAGGCACCTGGCAAAGTGAGGGAAAGCATGGACCAGTTCAGGTTTCGCGAGGCATTGACCCTTGTGATGGAACTGGCCCGCGCAGGCAACCGATACCTGACTGAAAACGAACCCTGGAAAATGGTGAAAACCGACAAGGAACGTGCAGGCACTGTTCTGCGCCTCGGTTTGCAGACTGCTGCCAACCTCAGCCTGCTGATGATGCCCTTTCTGCCCGCCGCCGCTGCCAAAATTCAGCAGGCACTCGGCATGGGTGAGGGGCTGGGATGGAATGCTATCGGCAATCATCAGTTGCTGAAACCCGGCGCACCCATCGCAGACCCTGGCATTCTCTTCGACAAAATAGAGGATGATGTGATTCAGGCGCAGATTGATAAACTCTATGCGAAGCGGGTGGCCCCAATCACTGAGCCTGACGCGCAGCAAGCCGAACTCCCAATCCAAAAGCCGGAAATAGTTTATGAGGACTTCGCTAAACTCGATCTCCGCATGGCCACCGTGCTCAGCGCCGAGAAAGTGAAAGGAGCCGACAAACTGCTGAAGATAGAGATTGACCTGGGCTATGAAAAGCGAACAATCGTCAGCGGAATCGCCGAGCATTACCAGCCCGATGACCTGCCTGGCCGGCAAGTTTGCATTGTGGCCAACCTGGCACCGCGCAAACTCAGGGGAATTGTCAGCCAGGGCATGGTGCTGATGATTGAAGATGCAGGGGGCAAACTGGTATTTTTGCAGGGCGCCGAAGGCGTACACAACGGCACAGCTGTCAGCTGAACATAAAAACAGGCCGGCAAGGATTTCCCCATATAAACCATTTTCAATACCCCACCCACTGTGGCAAAAGATAAAATACTCATCCTCGGCGGCGGCGGACAGATTGGCACCGAGCTTACACTCGCCCTGCGCGAGGCCTATGGCAAGCCCAACGTGTTCACCAGCGACATCAATGCAGGAAATTCCATCCTGGAAGATGGGCCTTTCGAGGTGCTGGATGCCATGGATGGCGAGGCTGTGCTGGCATCCATCAAAAGGAATGGCATCACCCAGGTTTATCTCCTCGCCGCTTTGCTGAGTGCAACTGCCGAGCAGAAACCTGCCCTCGGCTGGCGGCTCAACATGCAGAGCCTGCTGAGCCTGCTGGAGATTGCCGTACAGGAAAAACTCGACCGCATTTACTGGCCAAGCTCCATCGCGGCATTCGGCCCAAACACTCCGAAACACAATACACCCCAATACACTGTAACCGACCCGACAACAGTGTATGGCATAACTAAACTCGCTGGCGAACTGTGGGCCGATTGGTATCACCGCAAGCATGGGGTTGATATCCGCAGCCTGCGATACCCAGGGGTCATCAGCCACAGCACACCCCCTGGCGGCGGCACCACGGACTATGCCATCCATATTTTCCACAAGGCACTGGCGAACGGAACCTACGAGTCTTTTCTGTCGGCCGACACGGCCCTGCCCATGATCTACATGGAGGATGCCATCCGCGCTACGCTTGAGCTGATGCATGCCCCCGCTGAGCAGGTGAAAATAAGAACCAGCTATAACCTGGCAGGTGTTACGTTTACCCCTGCGGAGATAGCAGAGAGCATCAGGCAGCATATCCCGGGGTTCACCATCACCTATGCACCTGATTTCCGCCAGAAAATTGCAGAGAGCTGGCCGCAGAGCATTGATGACAGCCGCGCCCGCGCCGATTGGGGCTGGCAGCACCGCTTCGGCCTGGAAGAAATGACGGCCGACATGCTGATGAACCTCCGCACTGCGGATCAGCCGAAGTAAATCACTCTGCTGGACGGGCTTGCTATTGCCCGAAAACTTTCTCGCCGCCGAGCCAGGTCTGGCTGGGCTTGGCTGTCAGGAGGCCCTTGTACGGGTCCTTCATCAAATCGTGGGGAACAATGATGAAGTCGGCGAATTTGCCTGCCTCAAGGCTTCCGCGGTCTGCTTCATCAAACTGGCTGTAGGCTGCCCAGATTGTCATGCTGCGCAAAGCTTCGTCAGGGGTCAGTGCATTTTCCATCTGAAAGCCGCCTTCCGGGTATCCGTTTGCGTCTTTCCGCTCAATGGCCGCATAAAGGCCCAGCCAGGGGTTGATGCTTTCAACAGGAAAATCACTTCCGCCGGCAAGCCTTCCAGCAGCCTTCAGCAGGTCTTTGTAGGCATATGCCGTTTTCAATCTCTCGGTGCCCAGGCGGTCCCCAGCCCAGTACATGTCGCTGGTGGCATGGGTGGGCTGCACGCTGGGGATCACGCCTAACTCGCCGAATTTTTTCAGGTCACTCGGGGCCACAATCTGGGCGTGCTCAATGCGCCATCGGCGGTCGTAAAACTTCAGGTCATAGGCACCGAAAGCATTCAGCACCACCCTGTTGGCCCCATCGCCGATGCAGTGGACGTTCATCTGCCAGTTTCGGGCAAAATACATTCGTTTGGCCCACGCTTTAAAATAGTCGGGTTCCTGCAGCAGCAGGCCCTTGCTTGTGCTGCGGTCGGCGTATGGCTGCAGCAGATAAGCGCCCCTCCTGCCCAGTGCACCATCAGCATAAAACTTGAAACTGCACACGTGCATCCTGCCCGTGTTGATTGGCTTGGGGAATGCTTTCCAGTATTCCCAGTTGCCCTCGTTTGGCGACAGCATGGCATATATCCTGATTTTCAGCCTGCCGATTTTCTGCTGGGCATCCATGTCCTTGACAATTTCCCAGTCTGTCCCAGCCTCGCACACGCCTGTCAGGCCCACAGCAAACAGGTTCTGCTCGGCCCTTCTGATCAGTTCGTTCCGCTCTGCCCTTGGGAGGGGGGGAATCAGGGAATCCACTGGAATCATGGCATTATCCAGTATAACTCCGGTGGGCTGGCCACCTGCTCTGACAATTTCGCCTCCGGCTATGGTTGTGTCGGTCAGTCTGGCCAGTTTCAGCACATTGCCATTCACCAGTGCAGCGTGGCCGTCTATCCGCTTCAGCACAAACTTGAGGGCGGGATATTTCGCATCCAGCTCTGCCGAGGTGGGGAATTCTTTCTTCTCCCAATCATTCTGGTCCCAGCCTCGGCCTACAATCCAGGTTCGGCCCGGGTTGGCTTTGATGTAATCGTCAACACGTGCCAGGCACTCCTGCCAGCTTTTGGTGCCAGTGAGGTCAACATTGCCCAGCCCCTCTGCGTAGCCCACCAAGTGGCTGTGTGCATCAATCAGCCCTGGGTAAATGCACTGCCCCTGGATATTGATTTTTCGCGCACCTGCATACTTGGCGCTGAGTTTCGACAGTGCCCCGGTCTCCAGAATCTGGTCTCCCTGGATGGCCATGGCCTCGGCGATGGTAAATGCTGAATCAACGGTGTAAATGGGGCCGCCGTGGAAAATCAGGGTTTCAGCTTTTTGGCTCACCTCGGGCGAAAACATGGCCAGCATCAGGTGCAGAATAGCCCACAGGGGGATAGTCAAAATGGTTGAACTGTTAAGAAATTGGAACCTTGCAAAGCTAATGGAAAGCTCGGGGGCTGATTGGGGGAAATCTGCACTTGCTGTACCTTAGCCCCGTGCACTACGCATCATTTTCAAGGCGGATGGCGGCGATGTTTATAGACGGGCTGGTGCTGCTGGGCCTGATGGCTGGGCTGGCGCTGGCGGCCCTTGCACTGGCTGCTGCCACGGCTGCCGGCATGGCTGCCGAAAACGATGGCACCGCCAACCTGCGTTTTTCAGCCGGGGGCGCAGCCTTCAATGTGGTGTGGCTGGTGCTGGTTTATCTTTATTTTGCCCTGAGCCATTGCGGGCCCAAAGGTGCTACGCTGGGCAAGCGCGCCCTCGGCATGTCGGTTACCACTCTTTCCGGCGGAAGCGTTACCTTTCAGCAGGCTTCCATCCGCTTTGCCTGCACCTTCCTCAGCACATTGCTGCTCGGCTGGGGGTACTGGCGGATGCTGATTGACCCGAAG
>CBDTVD010000175.1:0-4652 GCA_965363965.1 uncultured bacterium | reverse complement strand
CAGCCAATTCGGGCGACCCATCCAAGGCAGCGATGTGCTTTTCGATTGTGCCGAGGTCTCCTCTGCGTGCCGGTCCAGTCAATCCTTGCAAGGGATGTTGACTTTTACTCAGCCGAACGACAGTGTCGAGCGCCATTTCTTCTACCGATTTCCATGCCAGTGGATCTTCAAACTGCATCTTAAGCAAACCCAGAAGATATTGAAGGTGATTATTGGCAATTGTAGCAGCCAAATGGAGTTTGAGCCTCATTTGGCTATCTGCATGGCGAATTGAATCTGTTAATACCATCGCAGCCTGCAGCACCGCCGCGCGCCCTCCAAGTGTGGACTCTATATATACAGCTGGATTTTCAGGCACATTATCCTTTGAAATGGAAGCCATTGGCCAAATGACGCCAGCCGCAGAAAATTTATCCTCTATTATGGCAATAGGCACAGCACCTGAACAATGAACCACCACAGGGCCTGCAACTGCCATGGATTCAATCACTGCTTTTAATTGGTCGTCAGGTACGCAGAGTACTATCAGATCGCAATCGTCCCCAAGATCAGATATCTGGCTGCTTCCGTGGGCATTTAAGGCATAGGCAAGTTTCGACGCGCTTGAAGATCGCCTGCCTATTACCTGGCTGATTGTAAAACCCTGGTCAAGCCAGCGCTGGCCTAAATACCAGGCCATGTTGCCAGCACCCACCAGACTGATTACCATTTATTATCTGGTTTTTTTTAACTGCCCGCCTTCGCTGAATCTGCGATAGGCAGCAATGCCGAAACCCAAAACCATCAGTACTGCACCAGCCCACAGCAGATTGATGCCCGGAAACACAATCGCCTTCAGCGTAATGAATTGGGGGGCGGCAGGCTTACCGCGACTGATTTGAAGAGTTAATGTTTCGGCTGAAGGATTGATTGATGTTAGAAGAATTCGCAAGCCCAAGTCCTTATCCTCAAATGGAAGCGGAATAATTTGGCCCCCCTTTACGGTGAAAACAGGTTCACCGTGCGAAATTTTCTCGGTGGGTGTTCTTGCCTCAATACCAATACCTGCAGCTATGTCAAAAGCCTGACCCCCCAGGCGAGAATCGGAAAGGCTGAGCGAGCGCAACTTGCCAATTGAAAGTTCCAGGGAATCAATCCTGGCGAGGGAATTTTGCTTGACCTCCAAATCGAAGGTGGTGTCATAGCTGACTTGGTACTCAGCCTCACGAGTGTTGGAGGCTGATGTTATGTGGGTAAAAATATCCTTCGTCAAGTAATGCCGAGTGTCAGGGCTTGGTGCATCAAACCTGTCCTTTTCGGCATTGTAAATAACATAAGGTGAAAGGCTGAATTGCTCGTCAGTCAACTGGCCATCTTCATTCAGGCCCTGATAATGCACATTGAAAAAAATGTGCTCGCCCGAAACTGAATCTCCCTTATAGGTCAGCTGATAGTTGGCCATTTTAGCGGGCTTATTTTTAAACAGCACTTTATTCACCAGCTGTTCGCGGCTGTCGGCACTGTCCTGGCCAATCTGAAATCCTTCGGTATTCAGGCTGATTGGGGATTTCTTTGCATTGGAAATCAAGGCACCAAGAATAATCAGCGCAAAACCCAAATGGCCAACTGAAGTGCCGATAGTCTTCAGCCGCCGTGCCTTTATCCTTTCAAAAAGCACATCAGCATTTCCTGCCATCCCCAGCACTGCTGCAACCAGCAGCAATGCATATTTTATGTTGTAAAGGTCACACAGCCATAAAAGCCCAAAACTGAGAAGGAGAGCGATGATAAGGGCGATGTAAGTCCTGCGCCAGAAAATTTTGGCGGGGGTTTTCAGCCATTTGAAATACTGCCCAACCGCCAAAAGCAAAAGAATCACTATTGCAAAAGGGATTTGAACCAAGTGATAAGCTGCTATAACATCGGGGGGGGCGGAAAATTTCGTCCCGAATATTTTATTAATCACGGGCAGTGAGGTGATGGAGATGATGTGCAGCGCAGCAAGCGAAATCAGCAATGCGCCTATAAACATCCAAAACTCCCTTGATAACAGATTGTCTTCTTCATTTCCGCTATTGAGTTTTCTCCATCTTGCCACCAGCGTGGCCATAACCATCGCCACAAACGAAAGCAGAAAAATCAGCAGCTGCCCGCTGAGGCCGAGATCAGTAAAACTGTGCACACTGCTGTCACCCAAAATTCCGCTGCGGGTGAGGAAAGTGCTGTAAAGAATCAGCAAAAAGGCAAGTGAAATGAAAATCACCGTCATTCTGAGCGTAGTGCCTCTGTGCACAAAAATGTTGGCAGCGTGCAGCCCGCTGACTGCCAGCATCCACGGGACAAGCGACGCATTCTCCACAGGGTCCCAGGCCCAGAATCCGCCAAAACTCAGTGCCTCATATGCCCAAGCACCACCCATCAAAATTCCGAGGCCCAGGATGCCCCCGTTTACCAGGCTCCAGGGTATGGCAGGTTTTACCCATTCTTTTATCCTGCCTGTCCACATCCCAGCCATCGCATATGCAAAAGGAATGATGGTGGTGGCAAAGCCCAGAAAAAGAACCGGGGGGTGGATCACCATCCAATAGTTCTGCAGCAAAGCATTCAGTCCCCGACCATCTGCAATTAAACTGGTGTAATCAGCATTCCGAAAAACAGGAAGATCAGGAAAGGCCTGGCGTAAGAGTATGAAGGGGTTACTCCCCAGTTTGAAAGGCAAAACTGCCTCTGCACCAAAAAGGCTGACCTTTTCAATTCCCAGCAGCATGCTCGCCAGCATTACCTGTGCAAGGGCCAGCACAACCATCACTGGGGCTTCCCAGCCTTTTGAAATTTTTATCAGGATTAAGCCCAGCACAAAATGCCAGAAAGTCCACAGCAGAAAACTTCCCTCTTGGCCCTCCCAAAAACATGAAATGATGTAATGCCTGGGTAAACTGAGGGAGGAGTGCGCCCACACATAATTATACTGAAACTGGTGAGTGCTGATGAGGTGATAAAGTATGCCGAATATGGAGGCAACCCCAATCCCATGCATCATAAAACTTAGCCGCCCGATATTTCTCCAGGTTTTCAGGCCAGTCCTTAAACCTTGGTAGTAAGCAAATGCGCTGAGCAGGGCACCACAAAAGGAAAGAATAATCGCAAAATAACCCCAATGGCCTGGGCCGAGATTTTCATTTACATACTCCATATAATGCCGTACGGGGCCGTGCTTTAGCGATTCCGGCTGGCTGATTTCAGCTCAATGCCTTCTTCCTCATACTTCGAGGGGCATTTCATCAAAATTTGCTCAGCTTCAAATGTGCTGTCGGTTGAAGCCTTTCCCACAATTACAATTTTTTCCGACTTTTCAAAGTCAGGCGGGCGGTTGTCTCTGTAAACAATCTTTTTCACCAGCCCCTGGGCATCCTTCAAGTGGAAAGCGAAATAATTCGGGTCTACGCGTGGGTCGTAAGTCTCGCCTCTATCTTTTTCCCACTCGCCAACAATGTGATAAGTGTGTTCGGGGTTGCTGAAAGCGGTTGAAAAATCAGCATAGGTGCTGGTATTGCCCATTATGCTGAGGAAAATGGCAACACAAGCCGCAATGGCGATCAGCGCAACAATGTGGGATACTTTCATTTTTGGTCAGCCTTGGCTTCAAGATTTTTGAGCCGCTTATCAAGCAGCAGCAGATAAACGAAAATTCCAATGAGGATAACGAGCAGAACGGCAATTACAACCACAAGTTTACCTTCGGCCCTCAGCGCATCTGCCATTTCTATGCCTGAGGCCTCTGCAGAACTTTGCGCAGTGGCATCAGCGGCCAGCAGCATCAAGATCAGGAATGGTGTAAATTTCAATTTTGTCATTTAGGGTAAGATACCTTCTGTAAAGGGTGGATATCCAAAGCCCCATCAGCCACCACCCGAGGACTGCAGGGTAAAAAACAGCACGCATCCTGCTGTCGAGGTCATAACTGCTGAAGCCTGGGTTTCCACCATTCCCCGGATGCAGACTATCATAAACCCTCGGTAATACAAGGATTAATGGAACGATTGCGGCAGCTGCAAAAATGCTGTAAACTGCCGAAACTTTTGCGCGCTGCCCACCTTTTGGCAGACTGCCGCGAAGAATGAACCACGCAAAATATATCAGAAGCAGAACGGCTGAGCCATTGAGTTTTACATCGGGAACCCACCAGGCGTTCCATGTAACTCTGGCCCACATTGAGCCAGTAATTATGCCGAAAACCCCGAAAGTGGTGCCTACTGAAATTGCAGCCAGCGCAAAACGATCGTATTGTAGGTCGTTAGTGCGCAGGTACCGGATATTGTACCACAGGGCCTGGCTGAAAAGACCAATCATGGCGAACCACATTGGCACGTGAAAATATAGGTTCCTTATGCTTTCATTCAATATGGCACGGCGGGGCACCTCCCCCCAAAAGCCCATCACAACCACATAAAGAAGCAGAATGATACAGAGCCATTTCCACCAGGCCACGCGCAGCATGTTCATTCGCGCCAAAGGTACGGAAAAAGCAGATACCCAATGGCTCCGCCTGCTGCAGCCAGCACCCCAAGGCTGATGATTCTGTCAGATAAATCTGCCATTCCGATTCCGCTTGCTGCAAGCTGCAATCCCCTGCCCATCAGTGCCAGCTGGGGAATGAGTAATGGAAAACTGAG
>CBDTVD010000174.1:0-4781 GCA_965363965.1 uncultured bacterium | reverse complement strand
ACGCCTTTGCGCACCAGGTTTGCGACAGCAGAGTCAACTCTGACAAAATCGCAACCTGATTTACAAACCGTATAAGTACCGCTCATCTGAGCCTGCACGTCCTGTGCGCCGAACAATAGTGCGGCACCAAGAGCTGCAACGCGTAGTCCGTTCTTGATAGAAAGGATTCGAGTAAAATTATGCATATGGTAAATAGTTGTGAAATGCGAAGATACAATAATCAGTCCGCATTTCCATGTATGGATAAGGATTGATACTCCCCGTGCGGGTTTAATTCACTGCGAATTGCCCAATGAAAACGTCCGTTTCAACTGTTTAAATCATTGCGTAAGGTGCAGGTATGCAGCGGCTTATGGCGAAGAGAAAGAGGGGGTTAACTTTGCCACCCCCTTACCACCAATTTCATGCGAACAAGGCATCTGAAGCCAGCCACAGGCATTTTATGGGCAATCGTTATTTTTTCAGGATGCAGCCAAACTGAAGGCCCAGCGGAGATATCGGCCAGGGAGCAAATGGTGCTGCACAGCAAGGCCATGCTGGCCCGTGCCCAGGCACTCAATGACCCCTATACGCAGCTCTATGCCCTCAACAGCCTGATTGTATCGGATACCACAGGTGCAAATTCTTACTCGGACAGTTTGGCCACGCTGTATGCCAAGCTGAACTTGACGACACAGGCGCTGGCGGTGGCAGACAAAGTGCTGATGAAACAGCCCGACAACACAGCCATGCTTGAACTGAAAGCCAGTGCGCTGATGGCGCTGGGCAGGGATGATGAAGGCAGCAAAATGATAGACAGCCTGGCCAAAAAGTACCCTGACAATGCCAAAATGAATGAACTGCAGGCAAGCGCATTGGTAAAAGCCGGCAAAACGGGTGATGCCGCCAACCTTTTCCGCAAACAATATCAGCAGGACAGCAACCCCAGCACCCTGGTAAAACTCGCCTACATTCAGGCTGAAACGGGCAACCTGAAAGGGGCAGAGGCTACGCTGAAGGAAATTGAAGCCCACCCGAAGTACAAATCTGAAACCGCAGAGTTTCAAACCGCCGACCCCAGCAAAATGCAGCAGGTGCCGCTGCCGGCAGCAGTGGCTTACTTCAGGGGATACCTTGCCATCAAAAAGAACGACCCGCAAACTGCCCTGAACCTTTGGGACAAGGCACTCGGCCTGTATCCGGAGTTTTATATGGCAAAATCCAACATCGCGTATGTGAAGAATGCCATGCGGGGCGGGCAATAAAGCAAGCCATAATCAGCGTTGATTATTATTGAGTGAATCCAAAAAAATGATTGAGCAGAGTGTTATAAACTGATAAAGGATATTGGATATGATTGAACATAAAAAACTGAAGTGGGTTTTGCCGTGGAAAGAATCTGGGCCTGAATTGGCCCATACTCCGCCCGAAATGTTCGCCAAAAGGCTCATATCGCTCACTTCAGTTTTGCTGGTCATTTTTACCGGGCGGCTGTTTATGGGCAGCACCACCAATGGCGGAAGCGTGGAATGGCAGATGATTGCCGAGGAAACCAATCAGGTCTATGCCTTCGATTTGCCGGAGCAGATGGACTTTTGCGGCGAGGAAGTGCCGCTTGACCAGGAGGATGTGCGTGAGCGGCTGGAACGCGAGCTGTACATCAACACTTTTTGGCAGAGCAACACCCTGCTGATGATAAAATCGGCGGCGCGGTGGCTGCCCCAAATCAGGGAGACCCTGCGCGCCAATGGCGTTCCTGAAGATTTTCAGTATCTGCCGATGGTGGAAAGTGCTTTTCAGCACAAAGTGTCGCCATCAGGTGCTGAAGGCTATTGGCAGTTTATGCCGGCCACAGCCCGCAATTATAACCTGCGGGTGGATGACCAGGTTGATGAAAGATATCATGTGCACAAAGCCACCCTGGCTGCGTGCAGATACCTGAAAGATGCATACCGGATGTTTGGCAGCTGGACAGCCGTTGCTGCCAGCTATAATGTCGGGATGGGCGGCCTGCGCGGAGCCATGAAACGCCAGGATGCTGAAAGCTATTATGACCTGCACCTGAATCAGGAAACGGGCCGATATGTTTTCCGCCTGCTGGCCATCAAGGCTATCATCGAGGAACCCAAGCGTTTTGGATTCAGATTCAGAAAAAATCAGCTTTATCAGCCCATCAGGATGGAACAGGTGAAGGTAACCGCCCCAATAGCTGACCTGGCTGCCTGGGCCAAGGCAAAAGGCATCAATTATAAAATACTGCGGAATGCCAATCCCTGGCTGCAGGGATATACACTGAATGCCTCGGCTGAGAACCCGTTTGTGATTGACTTGCCCATAGACCGTAATCTGCACAGCCTGGCCTCAGCTGACACTGCCAAAGCCCTGCCGCCGACAATCAAGGCACCGGAGAAGACAGCGGCCGACCCCAAACCAATCGAAAGCCTGCGGAAAGACACTGCACGCCCAATGCCTTTGCCCGCCAAGACAATCCATGTTGTGGTGAAGGGGGAAACGCTCAGCGGAATCGGGAAGAAGTATGGGGTTAAAGCCGAGACAATCATGGAGGCCAATGACCTGCGGGATGACTACATCAAGCCCGGGCAGAAATTGATCATCCTGGGCGGGGAGTGAATTACCTCAGCCATTACTCGACAGCCGGAAGCCCCCAAGACCCTGAAATTGTGCTGGGCCTTGCCCTGCCAGACCTGCTGAGCAGCGGCAGAGCGCGCATCAGGCGAATGCCTCCCAGACAATCGGAAAGATATGGGCAATTGCGCGGGGGCCTTGCCATGCACTTTGCAGGTGACACGGTGTTCCACAGCCACCCCTTGTTTTTGGAATTGAGCCGAGGATTCGGGCGAAAGATTTTTGAGTTTGCAACCGAGCCCCAAAAGTACAGAGGGAGTTTTGTCGGCCATATTTTTCTGGAACTGTGGCTCGATAGCCTGCTTGTGCCAGCTTCAGCCGATGGGTTTTATTCTTTGATGGCCGAAGCAGACATCGCAGGGGCAGAAACTTTCCTGGCTTTGCATGGGGTGGCCAGCCCAGGAACCCTCAGCGCGATAATGGAAAGATTTATGGAAGTACAGTTTCTGCGGAAATATGCTGAAGATGGCGGGGTGGTTTACGGCCTCAACCGCATCATGCACAGGGCAGGGCAATCGGCCATCGCAGATTTTGATATAGAGGCAGTAGCGGGCGAAGGGGAAAAACTGATGGGCATGGAATTGCTGGGCGAAGTGGCGGCAGCACTAAGAAGCCGTAATTTTGATTGAAAGATGAAACCGATGGTTCTGGCGGGCATGGCCCTTATGCTGCTGCATGCAGGTGCAAGCGGCCAGCAGGTGCGCAAGTACACCAATGAATACATGCGCATTGGCGCAGGGGCGCGCGGCATGGCACTTGGCAATGCAGCCGTCACACTAAGCAATGATGTATCAGCTGCCTGGTATAACCCCAGCGCGCTGAGCCAGATGGAGGGCACGCTTGGGCTGCACTTTACCCACGCTGAGTATTTCGGCGGGGTGCTGGGATATGATTTCGGGGGCATTGCCCTAAAGGCAGGCAAACGCGGCCACTTCGGGCTGAGTTTTCTGCGCCTCGGGGCTGATAACATCCCCAACACTTTCAATTTGATTGATGGTGACGGACAGGTGAACCCCGATGCCGTAACTGGATTCAGTGCAGCTGATTATGGTTTTTTTGCCACTTATGCCCACAGCCAAAAGCTCAAGAAAAAGGATGAAAGCAAGCTCAGCTATGGCGGAAACCTCAAAGTGCTGCACCGAAAGGTCGGGCCATTTGCCACCGCCTGGGGCATGGGCCTCGATTTATCGGCCCTGTATCAAAAAGGCGATTTCAGGCTGGGCGTGGATGCCCGAGATTTGACGACCACTGTAACCGCCTGGAGCTTTACATGGACCGAAGAGCAAAAGCAGATTCTGCTGACCACCGGCAATGCTGTGCCGCTGCGCAGCAGTGAGCTTATGCTGCCGACCATCGCCATTGGTGCCAGCAACACATTCGATGTCGGCAGTGAATCGAGTTTTGCCATTGAAGGCGGGCTGACCATCGAGGCCGCCCAGCAGACTAATCGGCTGCTGCGCACCAAGGCTTTATCAGCTACGCCGCAGCTGGGGGCAGAGTTCGGCATCAAGAAAACAGTTTATGTGAGGGCAGGGCTGGGCGATTTCGGGTATTACACGCCCATTGAAAAAGACAAGCAGAGTGTCAGCTTTAAACCCAGCATCGGGGCAGGGCTGAAACTCGGCGGCAAACTGAGCATAGACTATGCGCTGAGCGATTTCGCGCAAACGGGTGCTGGCCTGCTGAGCCATGTGGTGGGCCTCAGCTACGCCATAGACCAGCCCTAAGGCTCTATCAATTCCATGGCAATGGCATCCGAAAGAAGCCAACCGCTTGGGGTCAGGGTCACTCGGCCTTGATAGACCTGGGCGTGGCCCTGCAGGGCCTGCCGCTGACCGAGGGCGCGCACAGCAGCTGCCCTGATGCGGCCGAATTGCTGCTCGATTTCCAACAGGCTGATGCCTTTTTTCTGCCTCAGCCCCAGCAGAATTGCCTCATTCCATGATTCTTTTTCTGTCAGAATCTCTCCGGCGGAATAACCCTTCCCCTCCCCTGTTCGGCGGATATACTCGGCATTGCTGCTGATGTTCCATTGCCTGCGATTGCCCTGGAAGCTATGTGCCGAAGGGCCCAAACCCAGATACGGCTCGCCATTCCAGTAAGCTGAGTTATGCCGGGCTTGCCTGCCTGGCAGGCAGAGGGTACTCACTTCATAA
>CBDTVD010000173.1:0-4812 GCA_965363965.1 uncultured bacterium | reverse complement strand
GTTGACCTCCTCAGCCGCCTCAATCTTGATGATCTCAGCTATGAACTTCGCGCCACTGCCGAAAGGGAAACCAGCCAGCAGCGCAAAAGCGAGGCACTAAAGCGCCTGAAAGTCATTGAAAGTTTCAGGGCAGCAAACCTCAATTTCGAAAATCGCCCTGAATGGATGATCATCAGGGTACTCCCCGTAATTCCTCCAGAATTGCGCCCCCTTGTGCCCCTGGATGGCGGACGATTTGCCAGCAGTGACCTCAACGATCTCTATCGCCGCGTCATTATTCGCAACAATCGCCTCAAAAGGCTGATCGAAATCAAGGCCCCTGAAGTCATTCTGCGAAATGAAAAGCGAATGCTGCAGGAAGCTGTTGACAGCCTCTTCGATAACAGTCGCAAAGCAAATGCGGTGAAAACCGAAAACAACCGCGCACTGAAATCCCTCAGCGACATGCTGAAAGGAAAACAAGGCCGATTCCGCCAGAACCTGCTTGGTAAAAGGGTTGACTATTCTGGCCGCTCGGTCATCGTGGTTGGCCCGCGCCTGAAAATGCACGAGTGCGGATTGCCCAAAAACATGGCAGCAGAACTCTTCAAACCGTTCATCATCAGAAAACTGATTGAGCGCGGCATTGTGAAAACAGTAAAGAGCGCCAAGAAAATTGTTGACCGCAAAGACCCCGTCATCTGGGACATTCTTGAGTTCGTGCTCAAAGGCCACCCAGTGATGCTCAACAGGGCCCCTACCCTGCACAGGCTTGGCATCCAGAGCTTCCAGCCCAAACTGGTTGAGGGCAAAGCCATTCAGCTCCATCCCCTGGTTTGTACCGGCTTCAATGCTGACTTTGACGGCGACCAAATGGCCATTCACGTGCCCCTCGGCAACGCTGCCATTCTGGAAGCCCAGCTGCTGATGCTCAGCTCCCACAACATCCTCAACCCTGCCAACGGCAACCCGATTGCGGTGCCCAGCCAGGATATGGTGCTCGGGCTGTATTACATCACCAAGTCTCGGCGCTCTACGCCTGAACGCGTCATGCGCGGCCAGGATAAACAGTTTTATGATGCTGCAGCTGTTGTTACAGCCTTCGACCATGGCGCAATTGATCTCCATTCAGTCATAAAACTCAAAGCCAATGTCCGAAACCTCCAAACGGGGGAACTGGAACGGAAACTGATTGAAACAAGTGTCGGACGCGTGCTCTTCAACCAGGTTGTGCCAGCGGAAGTAGGTTATATCAATGATCTGCTCACCAAAAAAGCACTTCGTGATATCATCACCACTGTCTATCAGATCTCAGGGCTGGCAAAAGCTGCCAAGTTCCTTGATGACATCAAGGACCTCGGCTTCTATTACGCATTCAAAGGCGGCCTGTCCTTCAACGTAATGGATGTGCCTGTGCCAGTTGAAAAAGTAGCTTTGATTGCTGAAGCCCAGGGTGAGGTGGATGAAATTACTGCCAACTATGAGCAGGGCTTCATCACCAATAATGAGCGGTATAACCAGGTAATTGATATCTGGACAAGGATAACCAACCGGGTTACCGACAGGCTGATTGATTACCTGAAAAACGATAACCAAGGATTCAACTCAGTTTACATGATGCTTGATTCTGGTGCCCGCGGTTCAAAAGAACAAATTCGTCAGCTTGGCGGAATGCGGGGCCTGATGGCTAAGCCTCGGAAAAACATAGGCGGCGGCGGCGGAGAAATCATCGAAAACCCAATCCTTTCAAACTTCAAGGAAGGGCTTACAGTACTCGAGTATTTCATCTCCACCCACGGTGCCCGTAAAGGTTTGGCCGATACGGCACTCAAAACTGCCGATGCTGGTTACCTCACACGTCGTCTCCACGATGTGGCTCAGGACGTAGTTGTGCGTGAGCGGGACTGCGGTACCCTTCGCGGCCTCAACATCACTGCCCTCAAGGACAACGAGGAAATTGTTGAAACGCTTTATGAGCGGATACTCGGCCGCACAAGCCTGCATGATATCTACGATACCCGTACCAATCAATTGATTGCCCCAGCAGGCGTCCAGCTCACAGAAGCCATCTGCAGCCTGATTGAAAACAGCCCTGTAGAGGAAGTTGAAATCCGTTCAGCCCTCACCTGCGAAACCCGCCATGGTATCTGCGAGAAATGTTATGGCCGAAACCTGTCAACTGGCCGAATGGTGCAGCAGGGCGAATCGGTTGGTGTCATCGCCGCACAATCCATCGGTGAGCCTGGTACCCAGCTCACACTGCGTACCTTCCACGTGGGTGGTGCCGCATCAAAACTGGCATCTGAAAGCAAACTGGAAGCTAAGTTCGACGGCAGGCTCGAGTTTGAAAACCTACGCACCGTTCCGTTTATGACAGACGCAGGCGAGGAAATCGAAATTGTGGTTGGCCGAGGCGGTGAACTCCGGATTTTTGACCCTGAAACTCGCCAGGTGCTGTTTACCAATAACGTACCTTACGGTTCTCAGCTGCACGCCAAAGAAGGCGACACTGTAGCCAAAGGCAGCAGGCTCGTCAGCTGGGACCCTTACAATGCAGTCATCATGAGCGAGATTGCCGGCAAAATCAAGTACATCAACATCATTGAGGGCGCAACCGTCCGCGAAGAAGTGGATGAACAAACCGGTTATCGCGAAAAAGTGATTACCGAAAGCCGAGACAAAACCAAAATCCCTACCCTTCAGGTATTGGGCGACAAAAATGTAGTCATCAAGGAATATAACCTTCCTGTCGGTGCCCACATCGTTGTCGAAAATGGCGCAACTGTTCGCGGTGGCCAAAACATCGTCAAAATTCCGCGTGCAACCAGCAAGACCCGAGATATCACAGGGGGGCTTCCCCGGGTTACCGAACTCTTTGAGGCGCGGAACCCGAGCAATCCTGCAGTCATTTCCGAAATTGATGGCGTAATCAGCTTCGGTTCCATCAAAAGGGGTAACAGGGAAATCATTGTCGAGAGCAAGGATGGTGAGATCAAGAAATATCTTGTTCCACTCTCCAAGCATATCCTTGTTCAGGAAAACGACTTTGTCAAAGCCGGTAATCCGCTCAGCGATGGTGCCATCACTCCTGCTGATATCCTGAAAATCAAAGGGCCTTATGCAGTGCAGAAATACATTCTTGAAGGAATTCAGGAAGTGTACCGCCTGCAAGGTGTAAAAATCAACGATAAGCACATCGAGGTAATCGTTCGCCAGATGATGCAAAAGGTTATTGTTGATAACCCTGGCGATACCCGATTCCTGGAAGGCGAACCCGCTGACCGCTGGATGGTGGATGAAGAAAACAACACCATCTTCGACAAAGTATTTGTTACAGATGGCGGCGATTCTGCTAACCTCAAGCCCGGCATGATTGTAACCAGCCGGCAGGTGCGCGAGGAAAACTCAGCACTCCGCCGCAGAGACAAGGCCCTGGTGCAGTTCCGTGAGGCTGCTGCTGCCACCACAAGCCCATTGCTGCAGGGTATCACCCGCGCCAGCCTGGGTACCCAAAGCTTCCTCAGCGCTGCATCGTTCCAGGAAACAACCAAGGTCCTCAACGAGGCTGCAATTAACGGAAAGGTCGATCACCTGATGGGCCTCAAAGAAAACGTCATTGTCGGGCACCGCATTCCTGCGGGCACAGGCCTCCGCGCCTGGGACAATATGTTTGTCGGCGACAAAGCTGATTATGAAGCAATGCTGGCTGGGCCAAATCCAGTCGAATTGCCCGCATAGAATTTCAGCCTGCCGCACTGGCAGGCCTATGTTCCAAGTATCCGCAATTTTAAATAGGCGGGCCAGGCGAAGCGTTTTATCCTCTTGAAGGCAGCGTTTCAAAATGGCCCGCTTATTTTTTTTCACTGCTTTATTTTTGCCCCCTTTAATCATCCTCATCCAAAAAAGACAACAGCCATCCATACCATGAGCAAACAAAACGAAAACCCCGAAGAGCAGGACCAGCAGCTCAGCATCGAGTTGCCCGCAGAGGTAGCTGAAGGTGTGTACAGCAACCTGGCCGTGATAACACATAGCAATCAGGAGTTTGTTATGGACTTCATTCGCATCATGCCAAATATGCCGCAGGCAAAGGTGAAAGCACGCATCATCCTCACCCCCGGCCACGCCAAGCGCCTGCAGCAGGCCCTGCAGGACAACCTGAACAAATTTGAACAGATGCATGGCAGCATCGAGGTTGGCCACGCTGGCGCACTTCCCTTCAATTTTGGCGGGCCAATGGGTGAGGCGTAACCTCGCCTATGTTCCCTCAGAATAGGTCATAAAAAAAGGGAGCGCTGGCGCTGGCCAATGCTCCCCTAATGCAAAAAAATAGTTCCCCGCATTGATTATTTGGGGGATATTTTAGTCATTCCACCATCAGCTTCAGCTGGCTTTGCTCCCCCGCGCTGCTGATGCGCAGCAGATATAAACCTGGGCGAAGGCTTGGAAGAAAAATTCGGACCGACCCACCGTTTTCTGACATGGAAATCGTTTGCTGCCACTCTGCCTGGCCGGCCAGATTTAAGATTTCCAGCTGCGTTTGCCCTCCCGATTTGCCCTGTGACCGCAATGTCAGCACCCCGCCTGACTGCACTGGATTGGGAGCCACAGTGAAGTTGGCCTCCGCCCCAATGAATGACATTTTGGGGTCTATTTTAATTACACCATGCAGTTCACTTTGGCCGTTAAAATCGAATTGCCTCAGCTGATAGAATACCTCGGCTGATGGGGCTGATGCATCTGAGAATGTATAGTGATTCAGGCTATTGCTGGTGCCGTGTCCCTCAACTCTTGCAATGGCTTGCCAATGGCTTCCGTCGGTGCTTCGCTCTA
>CBDTVD010000172.1:0-4827 GCA_965363965.1 uncultured bacterium | reverse complement strand
TCAATGGTTCCCCCGAAACTATCCACCCCTGAAAAATTATCGACAGCCTTGAAATAAATGCCAGCCTTGCTGCCCATGTAGGCCCCATCAGCTATGTTCAGTGGCTTTATTGAAGGAGAAACAGTGTCTACAGTCATAAAAAAGCTGCCAAAAGTTTTGGATTTGGCATGCAGCATGCTTCCATCTCGCACAGTAGACAAAGCCCAGCTTTGTGTGCCAGCATTATTCTGCATGGCAATCAGCGCTTTGTCCTGCCACTTGAATCCTGTATCCATCTGCATTGAAATTTCAATGGGTAAATGGACCGGTGTGCCACTTGCCCTGATGCCATAAATGGCCTGAGACAATGCTCTGCCAGTGGGTGGCAGCAGCCTTTTCTCTATTTCAGCATCCCCGTAAAGTGCACCGTTGGGAATCAATGCCTTAAATTCCGGATAGCCTTCGAAACTCAGCGGAATATCAATGCCACCGTGCACTGTTGCTGATTCTTTGGCCCCGGGTATTTCAATGGGTAAATTTTTACCAATGAGGTTAAATGAGAGATGACTTATTTGCCCTGCAAAATCTGCAATCGAAATGGCTATGGCATATGCTGAATCTTTCAGAATACTGAGTTCGCCATTGCTCACCAGCGGGCCATAAATGGTATTCTGCGGATTGAAAGGCTGACGATACAGCAAGCTATACCAGGTTTTTGAGGCCGCATACGCGGGATAATCCACATGAGCATTGATGGCCCGATTCACCTCAAAATTTAATTCATTCATCGTAAAGGAATAGGTTGTGCGCCCATTCACTTCCAGGATGGCTTGAAAAAGATCAAGCTCGAAACCCCCTGTTACCACAAAATCCCTTGCCTTTATGCCAAAGCCGACCTTGCCTTCAGCTTCAATTCGGCTGACATTTGCCAGCATAAATTGCCCGCCGGATTCTTTGACAGCAAGTGTGAGGGGTTTGCCAAATTTCGCCCAAAGAGCAGCACCACTCAGAGTAATAACCTTCATGCTCGATTTGGCATCAAGCGCATAAAGCCTGACAGCCTGAAAACTGGGGGCGACACTGTCGGGAATTCTGAAGCCGAAATATAGAGGGTTTATCGGATGCTCGCTTGCTGACTCCCTGATTTCAAAATGGAGATGAGCTGCTGTGCTGCTTCCTGAATTGCCAGAGAGCCCGATTATCTGCCCTTTTTTAATGGGCAGTAGAAATTTTGCGGGAAAAGCCTGCTGCTCAAAACTTTCTGATAAATATTGCAGCGTGCGCACATACTGCTGAATGGTTTCGCTGAATTGGGCCATGTGGGCATAGACAGTGGTGTAACCATTCGGGTGATCAATATACAGAACATTGCCATACCCGCCTGCAGATATACCTATCCTGCTCACCCATCCATCCTCACACGCCAGCAGCGGAGTTCCCTCCCTGGCCCTTAAGTCGATGCCTGTATGAAAGTGATTTGGGCGCAATTCGCCAAAAGAACTTGTCAGGTATAGTTCACCCGCTAACGGCGGCGCCAGGGTTATGCCGGGTGCCTTGAAGATTGCCTGACCAAAACAGCCAAAAGCGATTGCGCTAACGCACAGAAACAGAAAAAACCTCTTCATCACCAAGATAACCGGCATATGTCTCGCCTTTTTGCATAGGGCCTACCCCCGCAGGCGTACCTGTGAAAATCAAATCTCCTTTTTTCAACGTGTAAAACTGCGAAACGAATGATATTAAATAAGGCACGCTGTAAATCATTTCAGCTGGGGTGCCTTGCTGCAAAAGCGTTCCAGCCCGCAACAGTTTGAACTGCAGAGAATCGAAACCAGTGAAAGGCACCCACCGCCCCACAATGGCTGACCCATCAAAGCCTTTGCTCAGCTCCCAGGGAAGGCCTTTGGCCTTCAACTCGCTTTGCAGGTCTCGGGCAGTCAAATCCAGGCCGACAGTTACAGCATCAATGTAACGGGGTGCAAAACCTTCCTCGATATGTTTGCCAACCCGGCCGATTTTGAAAACAAGCTCTGCTTCATAATGGACGCTTTTGCTCCATTCGGGCAGAAAAACCGGCATCCCCAGCCGATGCAAGGCTGAATCGGGCTTCAAGAAAATGACTGGGGCCTCTGGGCGTTCATTCCCCAATTCTTTGATGTGCTCGCCATAATTGCGGCCTACGCAGATAATTTTCATCCCAGCCCAGCAATTTCTGCTTTCAGAAACGCTGCCAATTCGCCAATGTAGGGCTTGCTAAAACTGAACTTTATTCCTGCCGCCTCATAAATTTCTGGGATGGTGCGCGTATATCCCAGGCTGAGGGCATAAAGATAATTTTGAAGTGCTTCCTGGGGATGTTTTTTGAACTCTCGCCACACCGCAATTGCCCCCAACTGTGCAATGCCATACTCGATATAATAAAACGGCCGCTCGAAAATGTGCAGCTGTGCATGCCAGCGGGTAGCACGCATCTCTTCATATCCAGTCCAGTCAACCAATGGGCTGCCGAATTTCTGCATAAGTGCCACCCAATGGGTTTGCCTTTCTTCAGCGGTGTGCTGCGGGTGCGTATACACCCAATCCTGAAAAGCATCAACTGTAGCAATCCAGGGCAAAATTTCGATTATCACTTTCAGCTGGTCCCGCTTGGCCCTTTTCAGGTCGGCTGGATTATTAAAAAATTCATCCCAATGGGTCATTGAGAGCAACTCCATGCTCATGCTGGCCAGCTCGGCAATTTCGCTGGGTGTTTCCTTGAATGCATTCAGCTCCAAGTCTCTGCTCACAAAACTGTGTACCGCATGGCCAGCCTCATGCACCATTGTAACCAGATCCCTGAATTTGCCGGTTCCATTCATAAAAATAAAAGGAATCCCGATTTCATCCAGCGGATAATTATACCCGCCCGGAGCTTTGCCTTTTCGGCTTTCTAAATCAAGGAACCCCTTTTTATCCATTATTTCGAGGTACCTGCGCAGCTGCGGATGCAATTTTTCCAGCACTCGCGATGCCTTTTGAATCAGGTCTCGCTCGTTTTCATATGGCCTCAATGGGGCTTGACCGCTGATATCCACATCCAGGTCATATGGTCTCAGAGTCTCAAGCCCCAGTTTTCGCGCTCGCTCCTGCTGCATCTCGGCCACTATGGGCACAAGTTCCTCGGCAATTGACTCTCTGAATTGTGCCACGTCCTCTACGCCATAATCAAACCGGCCCAGTGCATCATACTGGTAATCGCGATAATTGGCTTTTCCAGCATTCAGAGCTATCTGCTGCCTTATGGCAATCAAGTCATCATAGAGTTGATTGAGCTGTGCACTGTCCTGCAGCCTGCGCTGCGCAATCAATTCCCAAACCTCTTTTCGCACCCCACGGTCAGGGTTTTGCAAAAAAATGCTTGCCTGCTGCAGCGTGAGTTCTTTATCCTGGTAAGTAATGGTTTGCTGCGCACTCCACTCATGAAACTTCTGGGCTTCAGTGTCTTCCTGGGTTTTCAGCGCTATATTTTCCTCCCTGAAGAGGGCGATGCTGTTGCGCACGCTGCGCAGATAAATGGCATACGCCTCCCCTTCCAGCTGGTCGGCAAAAGGGCTCTCAGCAAATTTGTGGTCGAGTTCATTGAACAATGGCGTTGCTTTTGGCCTGATTTGCGTGATGGCGTAATTGTAATCCTCTTTCAGTTCAGCGTCATCAGTGGTAATGGAAAGTTTGATGTATCGCCATGCAAGGTCCTGGCCCAAAAAAGCCTCGAGTTCACTCCGCTGCTTCAGCCAGTTTTTCAGCTCTTCAACAGAATTGATTTCAGCCTTTTTCAGCGACTCAAAATAGGGCTTGATGTCATCCCAGGTTTTAAACTTAAAATCCTGCGGCAGAAAATTTCGCTGCTTTTCTTCTACGGCCAGCAATTCAGGCACTTGGTAATTATTCTGCATTTTCAGATGGGCCTGCTTGCGATTGTGATTCTGCAGTTTCTTCAGTTTCGGGCGCCTCCTTCAGCAAACCGAGCGGCTGGAGCACAGCAAACCATTTTACGATCTTTTTCATGTCTGATGGATAAACCCGCTCCTCATCGTGGCTGGGTGCTGCTTCATTAAACAACTCCCTCAGCTTGGCAGGGGCTGAATTATGATCGAGAGGGAGGCCATCGGGGTAAACCTTGTCCATCGCTGCCAGCACATCGCGCAGGTATAACGGGTCTGTACCTGTGCTGTACAGGGTAATATCATTCAAAACACTTACCTGCGCCGACCCTGGCACAGGCATTCGGCTTCCATTTCCCTCCAGCGATTCCACAATCACTTGCTTTGGGTTTGTTGCTATTATCCGCCATAAGCCGGGCTTGCCGCCGATGACCACTATTCTATCAAGATTCATATCGCTGACAGGGCAAATTTACCCCTAATGTTACTCGACTACAATTTCATAAACTTGCCGAGGCGAACGGAGCGGGGGCCTTCAACTGCAACTGCGTAAAAGCCAGGGGCTAAGTGAGGAACCTCCAGCTTTTTTGATGCAGGCAATCTGGCACTCAGCATTGTGCGGCCAGTCAAATCAGTGATTGTTATATGGCTTCCATTTTCACAATCAGGCAGTTGAATGAAGTCGACTGCTGGCATAGGAATAATCTGCAGACCCTGTGCCTAAAAATCTTTTACGGAGAGAAAAGTTTCAGTCTGCAC
Organism: uncultured bacterium; assembly: GCA_965363965.1. Lineage (GTDB taxonomy): Bacteria > Bacteroidota > Bacteroidia > CAILMK01 > CAILMK01 > CBDTVD01. The sequence goes on along the minus strand of CBDTVD010000172.1, from coordinate 169 downwards.
GCCGAGGATATTGCTCAGTTTATATCCTCCCGGGGCAATGCTCACCAGCCGGTATGCCAATGGATGGAAGATATTGGCCTACTGCTGGAGTGGAAGACAGGAGCACCAGTGCCGGGAAAAGTTTGGTCATTTTTTTCATCAGAGTTTCATCAGGCGATTTGTGCGCTGG